>CBFGQV010000475.1:0-1613 GCA_965651045.1 uncultured bacterium | reverse complement strand
GACACGCCGCCGTTGGCGGTGAAGTAGCTCACGTCGTCGCCCGGAAAGAAGATCTCGCCGTCGACCAGAATACCCAGGTTCTCGTGCCAGGAAGGCATCGGAATGCTCAGGTACGCGCCGACACCGAAGTCGAAGTCGTCGTGGAACGCGACGACCGGGCCCGCATAGGTCTGCGCCTGCGCGATGGCAGGTGCCCCCGCGAACAGCGCGGCGGCGAGCAGGAACAACGAGGTCTTCTTCATCAGGATCCCTTATCTGGAGGTTGAGAAGGTAGGGGTGAAGAATGCTTCTCCTACCAGTAAGAGCGTAATACAGCCTGCAGAACCGTCATGCAAGGAATCTTCAACCGTCCTACTCGGCTTGAAGTACGTCGCGTGGGTCGACGCGCGTGGCTCGCCTGGCCGGAACCCACGCCGCCGCGAACGCTCCGAGCGCCAAAACTCCGAGCACCAGACTCCATGTGAGGGGATCCCAGGGCGCCGTTCGAAATAGCAGGCTCGCGAGCAGGCGGCCGACCACCCAGGCCCCCAGGGTGCCGAGCACCGCTCCTGCCACCGTGAGGCGCGCGCTCTCGCTCAGCACCATTCGGCGAATCGCGCCGGGGTCGCCCCCGAGGGTGAGTCGAATGCCGATCTCGCGGGCGCGGCGGCTCACCGCGAACGCCGTGATGCCGTAGACGCCCACCAGCGCCAGCGCCAGCCCCGCCGCGGCGAACACGGCCATGAGGAGCGCGTGGAAACGGGGCTCGGCGGTCGCCTGGCGCATGTGCCACTCGAGCGTGCGGAGCTCCGGCACCGCAAGCCCCGGCGCCTCGGCGCGGATCGCGTGTCGGACCCCGTCCGCCACCGCTCCCGCGTCGCCCCGCACGCGGGCCACGAGGGTCATCACGCTCCAGGGAATCTGGCGATGATCGCGGTAGAGCACCGGAAACGGCGCGTCGGCAAGCCTCCAATCGTTCAGGTCCTCGACGACGCCGACGACGGTGAGCCGCGTGCCCGTCGGGTCGCCCCACACGATCGTCTGGCCCACCGCCGCGCCTGCGGCTTCCTCGACCGTCGCTGCCTCGGGCCAGAACCGACGCGCGAGCGAAGCGCCGATGACGACCGGCTGGCCGTCCCATTCCGTGTCGTCGGTCGCCTGGAACGGCCGACCCGCGAGCAGGTCGAGCTCCATGGCCGCGAAGAACCCCGGCGTGACGACGCGCCACGAGATCGGCGTGAACTCCCGCGCGTCGGCAGGCATGCGGTCCGCGCGGGCGACGAAGTTCATCAGGTTCTGTCCGCTGAACGGATCCACGGCGGTGGCGCCGACGGCCTCGACGTCAGGCAGCGCGCCGATCGACGACAGCACGCGCGGCAGGAGCACCGCCCGCTCCGCCGGCGCGACCGACGCGTCGGGCATGTTCAGGCGGGCGGTCACGGTCCCGCGCGGCTCGAAGCCGGTGTCGACCGCGGCCAGGCGTGTGAACGAACGCACGAGCAGCCCGGTTCCCACCAGCAAGACCACGGAGAGCGCGATCTGCCCCGCCACCAGCGCGCTCCGAAAGCGGCGTGCCCGCCGGCTGCCCTGGCGCGCGCTACGGAGCGCACCGGCCTCGGCGGCGGAGCGCAGCT
>CBFGQV010000474.1:0-1638 GCA_965651045.1 uncultured bacterium | reverse complement strand
GGCGCGTGACGCCGTCTTCGCAACCATCACTCCTCAACCCGCCCACGAAGGCTGCAAAAACGGCGGCGGACAAGCTGCGCCCTACCCTGGGCGGCGACTCGGGCAGGAGGCCGCGCCGCACGCGCTGCCCGCACGCGCCGCACCCCACGCACCGCACCGCACGCACCGTCCGCTCTGCACCGGCCGACTGGTAACCGCCCCCCTCCAGTTGACGCCCGCCCGTGTCCAACTAGCTTTATCATAAATCCATTTAGCACACACCCTCGATTCGGCCGCCCATGCCCACCGACGCCGTCGCCGAACACCTGCCGCTCGCGAACCTGCCGCTCCACGTGCTGCTCGCCCTGGCCGAAGAGGAGCGGCACGGGTGGGCGATCATCAAGCGCATCGAAGAGCTCACCGAGGGCGTGCAGAGTCCGAGCTCGGGCTCGCTCTACCTGGCGATGACGCGCATGCAGGAGCGCGGGCTGATCGACGAAGTGCCGGCGCCCGACGCCGAGACCGACGCGCGTCGCCGCTACTACGCGCTCACGCCCTTCGGCCGCCGCGTGCTCGACGCCGAAGTGGCGCGGCTGAGCGGGCTGGTGAGCGTGGCCCGCGCGTCGGGGGTCGGCGGTCGATGAATCGACCCGTGAGCCGCCCTCTCGAGCGGGTCGGCGCGGCGCTCTTCCGGGCCGCGCTCGTCGCGCTGCCGTCGTGGCTCCGCGACCGCGCCGGCGACGAGATGACGGCCGTCTTCGTCGAGCGGCACCGCGCGTCGGCCCCCGGCATGTGGTGGCGCGCCTGGCTCGTCGAGTTCGGCGGGCTGGCCCGCACCGCGCTCCGCGCCCGGCTCGGTGGTGCGCCTGGTCGCGAATCCCCCGAAACCCCCCGAGGATCGTTCATGGACCGCCTCGCTCTCGACCTGCGCTTCGCGCTCCGTGCCCTGGTGCGGCGCCCCACGACCGCGCTGCTCGCGGTGCTCACCCTGGGGCTCGGCATCGCCACGAGCACGGCGATGTTCTCGGTGGTCGACGCGGTGCTGCTCAGGCCGCTGCCGTTTCCGGACGCGCACGAGATCGTGGCGCTCTACCCGACCAATCCGAGCATGGAGGGGCACCCCACGCTCGGCGACGCGGCCGTGCGGGGCACCTTCTCGTATCCGGAGTACCGGGAGCTGCGCGACAACGCGTCCGGCGCGCTCGAGGCGGTGTCGATCGTGGTGCCGTGGGGGAGCGCCATTCTCGCGGCCGACGACGGCCCGGCCGAGCGCGTGAGCGTCGGCGCGGCCTCGGCGTCGCTCTTCTCGGAGGTGCTCCGGGTCGAGCCGCAGCTCGGGCGCACCTTCACGCCCGACGAAGACGAGACCGAGGGGCGCGTGCTGCTGACCGACGCGTTCTGGCAGCGGCGGTACGGCGGCGACCCCGCCATCGTGGGACGCACGATCGAGCTGGGCGGCACGCACGAGGTGATCGGCGTGCTCGCGCCCGAGACGGTGCTGCCCGGCGCCGAGCGCGTCGAGGCCTGGATCATGATGACCCCCCAGGAGAACCGCGGAAACCACAGCTTCTTCGCCGTGGGCCGTCTGGCCGACGGGGTGTCGGTCGAGCAGGCGCGCGAGCGGATTTCGGGCGCGATCGCAGCCGCGGCGCCTGCGGG
>CBFGQV010000473.1:0-1654 GCA_965651045.1 uncultured bacterium | reverse complement strand
GTGACCGGCAGCTGCAGGACCTGGCCCGCGTAGATGCGCGAGCCGCGAAGCTCGTTCCGGGTGCGGATGTCGGCGACGGAGAGCCCGTGCGCCCGTGCGATGGTCCAGAGCGAATCGCCTCGCCGCACCTGGTACTCGAGCAGGTCGGCCTGCGCCTGTGCGGCGTCGGCGACCCGGGTGTCGGGCTCGGCGGCCCGCGTGTCGGCCGAGCGCGTATCGGCGCTCGCGCGACGCTCGACGTACTGGGCGTAGGGCTTCGGGAAGAGCGCGATGTGGTAGTGCGGCGGATACCGCTCGCGGGTCGCTTCGAGCACGCGGCCCTTCTCGAGCGAGAGCAGCACCGACTCGAGCCAGCTCCGGCAGGTCGCGTTGTTGCTCCTGCGAAGGTCGACCGCCATGCCGGTCGGATGGACCGAGCGGGCCGACGCGTTGGCGGGCTGCGCGCTCTGGGGGCGGGTGAGCGAGGTCACGACCAGCTTCTCGCCGCACGCGTCGCGGTACTGCGACGCCAGCCGGCGAATGAACAGCTCGACTTCGGGCCGGGCGTACGGATACGAGACCGCGTGCAGATCGAAGTCGGCGTTCGCCCGCACCGGCACCAGGTACCCGGCTTCGACGAAGCGCTTCACCTGGGCGCCGTTGCGGAGGAACGTGTAGTCGTGCCCGTTGGCGATGCGGTTCTGGATGTCCAACGAGGCGCGCGAGCCGCGAAGGCTCTGCGCCTGAAGCTCAGCGGCCCCGGGCACTGCCAGCGTCAGCAGCGCGGCGGCGGCCACCAGTCGAACGCGGCTCGGCATCGGCCCCATGTCGGTCGGATTCGGCTGGAGTGACTCTTGAGCGGGCGCGCGACGTCTCACGAACCCGCAGCGATAGAATCAACGAGTAAACATCTGACGTCGAGAACGCAAGCATCTCGTGTGGGGCGCATGGAAGAAACGGGCGGCGGCCCCACCCGGAACCGCCACCCGCCTTCCTTCACCGGACCCTCGAAACGGCTCAGACCGTCCGGATCCAGCCGCCCTGGGCGTTGCCGAAGCGCGCCGCCACCCGGTCCCAGTTGACCACGTTCCAGAACGCCTGGAGGTAGTCGGGCCGGCGGTTCTGGTACTTCAGGTAGTAGGCGTGCTCCCAGACGTCGACGCCCAGGATCGGCGTGAAGCCGTCCATGAGCGGGCTGTCCTGGTTGGCCGAGCCGAAGACCTGGAGGGTGCCGAAGGGGCAGACGGCGAGCCAGCCCCAGCCCGAGCCGAACTGGCCGGCGGCCGCGCCCGAGAGCTTCTCCTTGAAGGCATCGAAGGTGCCGAACGCGTCGTCGATCGCCGCGGCCAGATCACCCGAGGGCCGATCGGCCCCACCGGGGGTGAGAATGTCCCAGAAGAGGGCATGGTTGTGATACCCGCCGCCGTTGTTCCGGACGGCCCCACGAATCTCCTGAGGCAGCCCGTGGATCCCCCGGAGCAACTGCTCGGCCGAGTAGCCGTGCAGCGACGGGTGCCCCTCGATCGCCGCGTTGAGCTTGCTCGTGTAGCCCGCGTGGTGCTTGGAGTGGTGGATCTCCATGGTGCGGGCGTCGATGTGGGGTTCGAGCGCGTCGTAGTCGTAGCCGAGCTCAGGAAGTTCGAAGGGATGGGCCATGACGGCACTCCTCTCGCTT
>CBFGQV010000472.1:0-1687 GCA_965651045.1 uncultured bacterium | reverse complement strand
CCCGGCTGCGCGCTCGAATCGAACGCCGCCTTGCGGTTGGCCAGGTGCACGGTCCAGGTGATCGACGCCACATCCGCCTCGGCCAGCGTGAGCTCGCGCGTCGCGACGCCGTCTTCGAACTCGTAGATGCGGAAGCGCTGCGCCTGCTTCTTGATCTGCCCCCCGACCTTGTAGGCCCTGCCCTCGTTGGGCACCTGGTAGGGCGACTCGGCGGCCAGGTACCAGCTCGACGGATCGTTCGGGTCGGGCGCCAGGTTGCCGATGCGTGCGACGCCGAGCGCGGGGTGGATCGCGTACGACGTGACCCGTGACCGCGGCGCCGACGGGCCGCCCTGTTCGGCGGGAGCCTCGCCGTCGCCCTTCAACGAGTCCAGCCCGCCCACCCCTGCGGCGACCGCCCCTACACCGACCCCTCTCAGGAACTTGCGGCGATCGATCGACGGCGTGGGCCGCCGGGGGTCTTCGGGCTTGCTGGCCATTCGGTCTGGCTCCGCGTGGTGAGACTAGAGGTCGAGTAACTGGGCGATGTTCGATACCGCGTATTGGCTCCGCACGGGGTAATGCACGCCGACCTGGGCGGAGACGTTCACGTTCGAGCGCCGCTCGAAGACCATCACGATGTCGGACCCGCCGAAGAGAAAGCTCGAGATCATGTCTCCCTTGCGGACCGATTTGCCGACGAGCGCCTTCTGGACCTTCTCGTTCACAAGGGCCACCTGCTGGTCGTAGCTCAGCCCCTTCTTCTCGTCTGGGGTGAGGCGAATGAGCCGCTGCGGACCCTCCGAGGCCGGCGTGACGAAGCACACCGACGACACCTGCGCCATGCCCATCGGCAGAATGGCGATCTTGCCGACCCGGGTCTCGAGCACCATCAGCCCGCGGCATTGCACGAACTGGTAGCCGGTCGCGTCGTCGGCATCGAGGTAGCGATTGGGGATCACCGCGTTGGCCAGCGCCCCGCTCTCGGTCGCCTGCTCGGCGGCGTCGAGTTCGTGGAGCTCCACCTCGAGGTACACCTGCCCCGGTATGAACCTGGCCTCGAGGATCGTACCCGAGGCCGGGGCGTGCTGGCGGTGGTAGTCGTACACGTTCAGGAACGAGTGGACGAGAATCCCCCCTTCGAAGGCGTCGGCATGCTCGGAGTCCTTCAGCAGCTCGGGAATCGGCCACTCGACGTGCTTGACCACGATCGACGGCGGCGCCGGAAGCGGCTCGCCCTTGGGAACCCGGGTGCTCACGGGCCACTGCCCGACGAAGGTCGATTCGGCCGGGAAGGTGATGACCCGGTCGTCGTCGGGCCGCGCCACGGGGCGCTGCACGTCGATGTCCTTGAAGGTGCGGGAGAACCACTCGTTGAAGGTGGCGTAGTCGACGCCGTTCGAGCCCCCCGCGTAGTCCTGGTAGCTGTACTCGGGCCCGTACTTGTAGGTCTCCAGGAACGCCGCGGACCCGGGCGTGTCCATGTAGGCGCCCCACTCGACCGCGAACTCGCGCAGCCAGAGCGAGATCGGTGTGAGCTCTTCGCCGTCGATCGGCGCGATGGGGCTCTGGAGTTCCTCGAGCTCCGGCTGGTTGAAGTACCAGTAGAACTGCGTGATGCGCAGATAATCGGTGCGCTCGTGGTAGACGTAATCGTCCCACTCCCAGACGCGCAGCGCGGGCGTCCAGGTCACGATGGCGTCGACGA
>CBFGQV010000471.1:0-1700 GCA_965651045.1 uncultured bacterium | reverse complement strand
AGGGCTCGTCTACTACCGCCGCGATGCCTACACCGATGCGAAACGCGTCCTGTTGCCGTCGCTCGAAGACCCGGACGCCACACCTGCCGATCGCACGTTCCGTGCCTACTACCTGGCGGCCAGCTACGAAGACAGCGGCGACCTCTCGACCGCGGTGGCTTACTACGATTTCGCCGCCACCACCGGCGCGGTCTCGCCGTTCATTCATCGCGCCAAATACTGGGCCGCGCGCGTCGCCGAAGCCGCCGGGGACATGCCCAATGCCTCGAGCCGTTATGTAGACCTCGTGGTGAACGGCCCTGCTGGCGAGTTCACCGAGGAGTCCGCCTTCCGCGCCGGGTACGTCCTCTTCCGCGATGGCGATACCAGCGGTGCGCTCGGCGCGTGGGATGCAGCCGGGGCCGGCGCCACCGCCCGGCTCGAATACTGGCGGGGCCGCGCGCTCGAAGACGCCGGGGATACCGCGGGCGCGAACGCGGCCTATGAGCGTGCCCTCAACCTCGGCGCGTACGACTTCCACGGTCTCGAATCTGCGGTCCGGCTCGGCCTGCGCGATTCGGTGGTCGATGCGCCGTACGTTTCCCGCGCGCTCCTGCAGGGCGTGAACTGGGATGCGATCGCCGAATGGCTCAGGGGGCAGGTCTCGGGCGATTGGCCCGGCAACCCGCCGACCGCCGCCTGCGACCTCATGGCCGCCGGGCTTCGCAGCCAGGCACGTGCCGAACTCAACGCCGCGGCCGAGGGCTCCTCCGCATGGCGCACGCTCGAGATCACGCGTGAGGCCCACATCTGCGGTGTCACCGACGTCGCCGCACGCATGGCGGTGAAGCTGCGCCAGCAGGTCGGCGTGAAGTCGCACGAATCGCCGAAGGACCTCCTTCGCGTGGCCTACCCGATCGAGTACGCGGTCACGCTCGATAACCACAGCCGGGACCGCGGCATCGACCCGCTCTTCCTCGCAGCGATGGTGCGCCAGGAGAGCTTCTGGGACCCGGGAGCCGGTTCCCACGCCGGCGCGCTCGGGCTTACGCAGGTCATCCCGCCGACAGGCCAGGCCATTGCCAACGCGCTGGGTTACGACGAGTGGACCGCGGGCGACCTCTTCAGGCCGGCCATAGCGCTGGAATTCGGCGCCTACTACCTCGGGGGGCAGATCAACCGGTTTGGCAGTCCGCTCTTGGCGCTGACGGCGTACAACGCCGGGCCGGGCAACGCGACCCGCTGGATGTCCCGCCCGCGCGACACTGCCGCCGACCTCGTAGAGAGCATCGACATCAACGAGACGAAGCTTTATGTCACGTATATCTACGAGTCCTATGCGCACTACCAGCTCGCCTGGGGCGATTGACGCGAACTCGCGCGTTAGATGCGGGCGGGTTATGGTGACTGTTCGCCGTTCATATCGGATTGGGAGCTAGCCTCATGGCCACGAAGCGTACGTATCAGCCGCACACGATCCCGCGCCGCCGCGTGCACGGGTTCCTGAAGCGCATGTCGACCCGCGCCGGGCGCGCCGTTTTGAAGTCGCGCCGGATGAAGGGCCGCAAGCGCCTCACCGTCGTCTAGGCAGCGCGGCCCCATGAAGCGCGAACAGCGGCTTCGCAAGGGCGCAGAGTTTGATACCGTGTATCGAAAAGGGACCGTCATCGGCGGTCCCTTTCTCGTGCTCCGTGTTTTTCCGAACGACCTGGGTTACACGC
>CBFGQV010000470.1:0-1711 GCA_965651045.1 uncultured bacterium | reverse complement strand
GCGATGTCTTCGCGACGCTCGCGGAGCGGCGGAATCTGAATGGGCACCACGCGAAGCCGGTAGTGCAGGTCCTTCCTGAGAATCCCCTCTCGCACGGCGTCGATCGGGTCCATGTTCGTGGCCGCGATGAAGCGCACGTTCACGACGGCGTCGGTCCGCGTGCTGCCGACCCGGCGCACCACGCCGTCCTGGATCACCCGCAGCAGCTTGGCCTGGATCGGCGCCGGCATCTCGGTGAGCTCGTCCAGGAACATCGTACCGCCGTGCGCGACCTCGAGCAGCCCCTTCTTCTCGCGCACGGCTCCCGTGAACGCGCCCTGCATGTGCCCGAACATCTCGGACTCGAGCAGCGCCTCGGGCATCGCGGCGCAGTTCAACGGCACGAGCTGGCGGGTCTTCCGGTTCGAGTTCTCGTGAATGAAGTGCGCGATCAGCTCCTTGCCGGTGCCGCTCTCGCCGGTGATGAAGACCGACGCGTCGGTCGACGCCACCTTGCGTGCGAGCGCCACGACCTGACGAATCTGGGGCGACACACCGAGTATGCGGGTCTCGCCCTGGCCCATCTCGCTCGCGACGTCGGCGCCCGATTCCTTGCTCTCGCGCCCGACCATGACGGTGTGCGCCGCGCGGCCGATGACGATATGCAGGTGGCTGGCCGAGAACGGCTTCGGCAGGTAGTCCCACGCGCCGGCGCGGAGCCCTTCGATGCTGGACTCCACGGAGGGATTCCCGGTCATGAGCACGACGAGCGTCTGGGGCGACTCCTTTCGACAGTACTCCAGGATCTTCATGCCCCCGACGTTCGGCATGAAGACGTCGGAGAGCACGATGTCGAACTTGCGGCGCTTGAGCAGCTCGATCGCGTCTTCACCCCGCGACGCGTCGACGGTCTGGAACCCCTCGGAGCGCAGGAGCGAGGCACAGCTCTCCCGGAGGGTGTGCTCGTCGTCCACCACCAGGACCGAGATGGTCTTCTTGACCTCGGCCGGAACGGCCACCGGGTCGTCGTGCGCCGCCGAAGGTCCGCGCGCCCGGTTGTAGGCGGAGCCCGCCCAGCCAAGCTGGCCCGAAGAGGTCGACATACCGTTGTGCCTGCGCGAAGAGGAAACGAAGGGCCCGACGCAACGAGCCGCGTACGACACCTGCGGACTCTTTGCAACGATCGGGCCCACTTCCTCTGAAGCTTTCTTCTACCGCAGCGAAACGCAAGGATCTCGACGCAACGAAGTGATGGCCTCGCCCAACATTCGCGGCGCGAATGCCACAAACTTTGCATCCTGCAAGGCGTGGCGAGGCGTCCGTGCCACGCACGATACGGTTTCCCGCCCTCGCAGGCGCTGGTATCGTTCGTGCTACGACAGGGTAGTTCTCGTTCCCGGGCCTGCGCGGGCCGACGCCCGCCAGCCCTGCACCGACCTCCGTCCCCGTCCGGTATGAGCGACACCGACACTTCCCGCTCCCCCGTTCCCTTTGAGAACGGTGGGCCCGTGGGGCCGCAGGGCTACGGGCCCGGCGGCGGCGCCTGGCCGGCCCAGGCCATGATCGACGACGAAGACGAGGGCACCGACGGCCTCAAGCGCATGCTGGCGTCGCTCCGCCGCTTCAAGTGGTTGGTGGTCGCGTCGGTGCTGGTGGGCGCGGGCCTCGGCATGCTCGCCTACCAGGCGGGACAGGTCGAGTACCAGGTTCGGGGCGCGATCTGGGTGAGCCC
>CBFGQV010000469.1:0-1728 GCA_965651045.1 uncultured bacterium | reverse complement strand
AGACGAGGTCTGGCGCGCGCCGGCAGGAGTAAAAATATGGAACAGGTATTTTGAATTGGTGCCCGACGATTTCATCAACGGGGTCGTCGGCGAGAAGGGAATGCGTGTGCCAGCCGATGTCGGTGCGGCACGGCGCACGCTCCAGGTGCCGCCGGAGTTGGAGGCCTGGGCGCGCTGGAAGCGGCGGACGGGCGACGGCGTGAGCCGAAGCGATACCTAGAACACGAATATTGATTTTACATTCATTCCGAGGATGAACGACATGTCGACCGTGATGAGCGAAGCACGCCCCGCCCTCACGATGCTTTCGGAAGACGAGGTCATGTTCCGAGAGGCCGTCCGCGACTTCGCCGAGGCCGAGGTCGCGCCCCTGGTCTCGACCATGGACGAGCGTCAGGCGATGGAACCCTCGCTTCTGCCCAAGCTCTTCGAGCTGGGCCTGATGGGCATCGAGATTCCGGAGCGTTTCGGCGGAGCCGGGTCGACCTTCTTCACGTCGGTGCTGATCGTCGAGGAGTTGAGCCGGGTGGACCCGTCCGTCGGCGTTCTGGTGGACGTGCAGAACACGCTCGTCATCAACGCGCTCCGGCGGTGGGGCTCCGATGCCATCAAGGAGCGCTACTTTCCGGTCCTCGCGTCGGACACGGTCGGTGCGTACGCCCTCTCCGAGGCGGGCAGCGGATCGGACGCATTCGCGCTGGCCTGTCGCGCGACGCGCCAGGGCGACGAATTCGTGCTCGAGGGCCAGAAGCTCTGGATCACGAACGCCCGCGAGGCCGGCGTCTTCATCGTTTTCGCGACGGTGGACCCGGACGCGGGGTACAAGGGCATCACGGCCTTCATGGTCGACCGTGACGCGCCGGGTTTCAGCGTCGGCAAGAAGGAAGACAAGTTGGGGATTCGCGCGTCGTCCACCTGCGAGTTGGTGCTCGAGGGCGTCCGGGTGCCGCTCGAGGGGGTGCTCGGCGAGGTCGGACAGGGCTACAAGGTGGCGATCGAGACTCTGAACGAGGGTCGAATCGGAATCGGCGCCCAGATGGTGGGGCTGGCGCAGGGCGCCCTCGACCACACGCTTCGCTACGTGCAGGAACGAGAGCAGTTCGGCCGGCCGATCGGCCAGTTCCAGGGGGTGCAGTTCCAACTCGCCGAGATGGCGACGGAGATCGAGGCCGCGCGGCTCATGGTCTACAACGCCGCCCGCCTCAAAGACGCCGGACGCGATTTCGTGATGGCGGCCGCGCAGGCCAAGCTCTTCGCGTCGGAGGTCGCGCAGCGGGTGGCGTCGGTCTGCATCGACCTTCACGGCGGGTATGGATTCACGCGCGAGTACCCGGTCGAGAAGTACTACCGTGACGCCAAGATCGGCACGATCTACGAAGGCACGTCGAACATGCAGAAGCAGACGATCGCCAAGCTCCTTCTTCGCTGACCCGAGGACACCGCGTGAATCGCCTTCCGCTCCATCGCTCGGGCCGCACCCATTCGTCGCTCGCCCTCGTGTTCGGCCTCGGTGTGGGCGAGCTGGTGCTGGTCGTCGCCGTCCTGCTGCTGCTCTTCGGGGCCCGCAAGATCCCGCTCCTGGCGAGAGGGCTCGGAGAGGGCATTCGGAACTTCAAGGGGGCCCTGACTCCGGGTGACGAAGGCGATACGCGCGACGGTGACGACGAACGGCGCTGAGGGCGAGGCGCGCATCGCGCGCCGCCGGCTACCGCTTCTCTTCCTCACCGT
>CBFGQV010000468.1:0-1738 GCA_965651045.1 uncultured bacterium | reverse complement strand
GCCGTGGCGCGCCTGCTCGACGCGCTCGGCGCCGGCCGTGTCCGGGCCGCCCGGCAGTCGGACGACGGTACCTGGCGCGCGGTGCCCTGGGTGAAGCGGGGCATTCTGCTCGCGTTCCGGGTCGGTGAGACCCGGGCCTTCGAGCCGCACCCGGGCGCAGACAACGCGTCGTTCGGGGGATCCACCTTCCGGTACGCCGACCGGGACACGCTCCCGCTGCGCGCGACGGACGGCCCCGGCGAAGGCGTCCGCATCGTGCCCGGCGGGACCTCGGTACGCGCGGGGGCGCACCTCGCCCGGGGCGTCGTCATCATGCCGCCGGCCTACGTGAACGTGGGCGCCTGGGTGGGCGAAGGCGCCATGATCGACTCGCACGCCCTCGTCGGATCGTGCGCGCAGGTCGGCGCCCGCGTGCACCTGTCGGCCGGCGCGCAGCTCGGCGGTGTGCTCGAGCCCGTCGGGCTCCGCCCCGTGATCGTCGAAGACGACGCCATGATCGGCGGCAACTGCGGCGTGTTCGAGGGCACCCTGGTCGGCGCCCGCGCCGTGCTGGCGCCGGGGGTGCAGCTCACCGCCTCGACGGCCGTGCACGACCTCGTGCGCGAGACGGTGCACCGGGCGACCCCCGAATCCCCCCTCACCATTCCGCCGGGCGCCGTGGTGGTGCCCGGCAGCCGACCCGCGAGCGGCGCGTGGGCCGCCGAGCGCGGCGTGCACCTCTACGCACCCGTCATCGTGAAGTACCGCGACGAGAAGACCGACGCAGCCACGGCCCTCGAGGAGGCCCTACGATGAGCGATCTGACCGCCGACGAAGCACTGGCCCGGCTCCAGGCCGGCAACGCCCGGTTCCAGGAGGATCCCCGGGCCGAGAACTGGACCTTCGAGGGCCCGCATCCGTGGGACCTGGCCGATGGGCAGAAGCCCTTCGCGGCCGTGCTCGGTTGCGCCGATTCGCGGGTGCCGGTCGAGGTGGTCTTCGGCCAGGGTCCCGGCCAGCTCTTCGTCGTGCGGGTGGCCGGCAACGTGGCCGCCTCGACGCAGCTCGGCAGTCTCGAGTTCGCCGTCGGCGTGCTCGGCGTGCGGCTGGTGGTCGTGCTGGGCCACTGTTCGTGCGGCCTCGTGAGCGCGGCGCTCCAGCCCCCCGACGCGCCGCTGCCGGCGCACCTCGACAGCCTGGCGCGGCGCGTGCGGAGCGCGCTGGCCGGCGACGAGGCCGGTGCGGCCGCCCACGACGATTCGCCCGCGGCGCGGCTCGACCGGGCCGTGCGCGCCAACGCGCGGCTGACCTGCCGGGAGATCATCGAGGGCTCGGAGACGGTGCGCGCCGCGGCCGAGGCGGGACGCGTGCGGGTCGTGCCCGCGGTGTACGATCTCGCGTCGGGCGCGGTCGAATGGCTGAGCGCGCCCGGTTGAGGGCGCCGGTCGTCGGCCCCGGGGGGCTTGACGCCGCGCGCCGTTTCCGCGAGCATGCATGCGCGGTGGCACGAGAAAGGCTCCGTTTCGAGGAGCCCGGAAATGGAAAAGGACCTGGGCCAGACGCCCCGGTCTTTTTTGTTAGTGCCCTCGCGTATGAGCGAGGTGAGGCACGAGTGGTACGGAGATACCGGACCCCGGCGGCACCAGCACAATCAGGGAGTACGGCATCATGCGTACCAGCGGAACCGTGAAGTGGTTCAACGATCAGAAGGGCTTCGGCTTCATCACGCCCGAGGACGGCAGCAAGGACTGCTTCGTCC
>CBFGQV010000467.1:0-1745 GCA_965651045.1 uncultured bacterium | reverse complement strand
GCCGATCCCTCGGCGAGGAAGCGCTCGACCCGCCCGCGCTCGGCCTCCAGCGCGGTCTCGAGCGCGTCGTGCGCGGCGACCTGGTCGCGCGCGGTCAGGAGCGCGAGGTAGGCGCCGGCCGTGCGTTCGATGAGCGCCGCGCGGGCGTCGGCCAGATCGGCGCTGGAAGCGGCGGCGACCGAGCGCGCCTCGCGGGCGCCGGCCGCGCGCTGGCCCCCGTCGAAGACCGCGTAGTCGAGCGCCAGCGACGCCTGCACCAGGGTGTGGTCGAAGTCGGGTGGCGCCGACAGGTCGAACCCGTGGATCGGCGCCACGATCATGGGCTCCTGGTGGCGCACGGCCAGCGCGTCGGCGGCGACGGTGGGCAGCGACGCCGCGCGGGCGGCCCGGACCCCGGCTCGGGCCGCGCGCACCGCCGCGTCGGCCGCTTCGATCGACGGATGCACCTCGAGCGCGCGGTGCACGGCGTCGGCGAGGGTGACGACGGGCTGCTGCGCTTCGGTCGCGACCGCCGCGCACATCAGGGCGAGCAGGGTCGAAAGGGTGCGGTACATCATCGGACGTCGCCTCGTTCGTGATGGGGTGCCGCCAGCCCCGCGCGCGCGATCGCCGCCACGTGCTCTTCGACCGAGCCGAGCGCCGCGGGCGAGAGCGGGTCGCGCCCCGACACCTGCCCGAAGGCGCGTCGCACGAGCGCGAAATAGACCGGCTGCGACACCAGACTAAGCGTGAGCAACAGGGGATCTCCGTCGCGGATCTCTCCGGCGCGCTGCCCCTCGGCGAGGGTCGCCGCGATGGTGCCCGCGACGCTGCCGATGACCTCGACGACGGGCGGCGGGGGCATCTTGCCCTGGGCGATCTCCTGGAGCATGAAGCGGGGCACGTCGGGGTGGTCGGCGAAGAACCGCAGGTACGCGCGTACAATGCGCTCGACGCGATCGAGGGGTGGGCCGGCCGACGTGGCCGCCTCGCGAATGCGGTCGGGCAGGGGGCCGAGCACCTCGAGCAACACGGCGCGGTAGAGCGCCTCCTTCGATCCGAAGTGGTAGGTGACGGCGCCCAGGTTGGCGCCCGCCGCCGAGGTGAGCGCGCGGATCGACGTGCCGTCGTAGCCGCGCTCGGAGAAGAGCTTGCGGGCGGCGAGAAGGAGCGCTGCGCGCGTCGTTTCTGAGGCCGTTCGTTGATTCATACGTTCGTATTAATAGGGCCGACGGGCGGCCGGGTCAAGGGCAGGGAAACGTAGCATCGAGCTCGGGTCCCGCGGGCGGGAGTTGAGTTTCCCTGCCTGAGACAGGGAAACGCGACACGCGCGTCGATCGGTCCGAGCCGCGTGCTACGTTTCCCTGGATAGAGCCGACATTCTCACCGCGCGCACCACCGCCCGCAGCGCCCGCGCCCCCTCGACCAGCCGGGGCCCCGGCCGGCCGAGCCACGCCTCCGGAATGCACACCACCCGCCCGCCCGTGACGGCCGGCACGGCCGCGAAGGCTTCGTTCCGGTAGACCACGTCGGGGCGGTACTTGGCGGGGTCGACGCCGCACCACGAGAGCACGATGGCGTCCGGCGCGGAGGCGGCGACCTCGGCGTCGTCGAGCGGGCGGCTCTTCACCTCTTCGGCGTCGAGGGGGTGGCGGGCGCCGACGTGCTCGAGCAGGTCATGCACCCAGCTCCGGCGGCCGGGGGCGATCACGGGCTTGGGCCACCACTGCACAAGAATCGATGGGCGCCGCGGGGCGGCGCCCTCC
>CBFGQV010000466.1:0-1835 GCA_965651045.1 uncultured bacterium | reverse complement strand
AGCCGTCGAGACGACGACCGCGGCGACCCCCGTCAGGCTCCGGACGAGCCGCGCTTCGATCACCCGCCCGAGCGCGCCCCGTCTCTGCAGACCGGCCACTCGGACGGCTCTCCGGTGCGAGGATTCGGAGGCAGGATGCGGCGCTCGCGCGGTAGCCTCTCGGGGTCTTCCGAGGCCAGGTACGCGAGCATCGCCGTGAGCACGGCGTTCGACCGGACCTCGTCGAGCACGATCTTGTCGAACGTGTCGCGGTTGGTGTGCCAGGTGTAGGTGCCGTAGTCCCAGCTGAGCGAGCTCAGTCCGAAGGCCGGCGCGCCGGCGCAGATGAACGACGCATAGTCGCTGCCTCCGCCGCCCGGCCGTCCGGGCATGTTCAGGTCGATGTGGCGCGTGATCTCGGCCGGAACCTTCCCGAGCCAGTCCGCGAAGTGCGCGCCGGCGCCCGTGAGCCCCTGCATGGAGATGTTCACCACGCGGCCCGTACCGTTGTCCTGATTGAAGAGCGCCTGGAGACCCTCGACCACCTCCGGATGATCGGCCGCGAAGGCGCGCGAGCCGTTGAGTCCCTGTTCCTCGCCGTTCCAGTGGCCCACCATGATCGTGCGGCGCGGGTTTGGGTAGGCCTCGCGCAGCAGGCGCATGGCTTCCATCATGACCACGGTGCCCGTGCCGTTGTCGGTCGCACCCGAGCCGCCGTCCCAGGTGTCGAAGTGGGCCGACAGGAGCACGTACTCGTCCGGCAGCTCGGTGCCGGGAATCACGCCGATCACGTTCCCGACCGGTACCTGGCCGAGATCCTCGGACTGCGCGTGCACGCGAATGACCGGACCCTGGCCGTTGTCCGCGAGCCGGTGCAGGAGCCCATAGTCCTCGCAGCTCACGTCCAGGCTCGGAATCGTCTGGGTCCAGGTGCCGAAGATCTTCTGTACGCCCCATCCGTTCGACCACCGCGACGTCAGGACCCCCGCGGCTCCCGCTTCTTCGAGCCGGGCGGCGAACTGACGTGCGTTCATTCCCGTGGCCGCGAGTCGCGCGTTCCACGCGTCGCGGAACGCCGATCGCTCGTCACGCATGGCCTCCAGGCCGCCGGGCACCGCGAACTCTTCCCAGTTGTCGTCCGGCCGGCAGGTGATCTCGGGCGCGCTCAGGAGCACCCACGCGCCCTCGGCCTCACCGAGAAACGCGTCGACCGCCGCGGCGCTCGAGAAGGTCGGAAGGGCGAGCACCGGCCCCTCGACCATGCCCGACGTCGAGGGCGACCACGCGAGCTGCGTCGCCTCGAGCGACCGCACGCGCGGCTGGATCAGATCGACGTGGGTCACCCCGCGGCGCCACCCGCGCCAGGTGCCGTAGTCCTCGATGCGCCCTTCGATGCCCCAGCGCTCGTAGGTCTCGACCACCCAGTCCTGCGCCGCTTCGGACTCGGGCGATCCTGTCAGGCGTGGCCCCAGCGAGTCCATGAGCGTCTGGGCGAGGGCCGGCACCTGCGAGCGCTCCATGCCGTTCTGCCAGATCGCCCGGAGCACAGGGTCGTCCGTTGCGAAATCCTGCGCCGCGAGCGAGGGCGCCGAAACCAGAAGGGCCACGAGGGCCGTGCGAACAATACGCATCGTTCAGGTACTCCGTGATGGTGTGCCGTGACCCGGCCCGCCCCGATGCGGGTGGGTTCGGGAGGGTCGCGCATGAGCCGCGCCGAATGGTGCTAAGTATAGGCACGAGGGCGCCTCGCGCCACCACGAACAGGGTTGAGGGGGATTCCCGCCCCGGTTATACTTCTCGCCACTTCGGGACGTGGCGCAGCCCGGTAGCGCACCTGAATGGGGTTCAGGGGGTCG
>CBFGQV010000465.1:0-1854 GCA_965651045.1 uncultured bacterium | reverse complement strand
ATCCACACCAACGAAGGCGCCGGTTACGCCTGGCCGACCGTCCAGGCCTCCTGGACCGGCGAACAGCTCTACGCCGCCCCCCGGGATACCGTCGCACCACCGCCCGCCCTCGAAGGCTGGATCCGCCGCGAGACCGCCCGCTTCCTGCTGACCGTCGCCGGCAGCGACCTCGCCCAGCTTACCGTCCGGGCCGGCCGACGCGACTTCTCTCCCGTCGGCCTCGGCGTCCGCGTCCGCGCCCGTGCATCCGGCACGACGCGCCGCCTCGAATCCGCCAACGTCATCGCCATCCGCCCGGGCACCGACCCCCGCCTCCGCGACCAGGTCGTCATCTATACGGCCCATCATGACCACCTCGGCATCGGCGCCCCGGTCGACGGCGACTCCGTCTACAACGGCGCCTATGACAATGCGAGCGGCGTCGCCGCACTCCTCGAGATCGCCCACGCCTTCGCCGCGCTCGATCCCGCGCCCGCACGCAGCGTCCTCTTTCTCGCCAGCGCCGCCGAAGAGCACGGCTTTCTCGGCGCTCGCCGCTACATCGACCAGCCCGTCTTCCCCCTCGAGCAGACCGCCGCCGTCATCAACCTCGACGGCGTCAACCTCTGGGGAGAAACTCGCGACGTCGCCGCCGTCGGCGCCGAACGCTCCACACTCGGGCTCCTCGCCGAGAACCGAGCCCGCTTCCTCGGCCTCCGCCTCGCCCCCGAGCGCGCCCCCGAGAAAGGCCTGTTCTTCCGCTCCGACCACTATCCGTTCGCGCTCCAGGGCATCCCCGCCCTCTACATCGAGCACGGCCTCGACTACCGCGGGCGACCCGGCGGCTGGGGCGCCCAGACCCTCGCCGCATACGAAGCACGCCACTACCACCAGCCCTCCGACCGATACGACCGCGCCTTCGACTTCTCTGGCGCCGTGCAGCAGGCCAGGTTTGCGATGCTCGTCGGGTTCGACGCCGCGCAGGACACGGCGAAACCCGCCTACCACGACGCCTCCGGATTCCAGCGCTCACCCCGCCCGCATTCCCGCTAGAAGCCCGTGGGCAGCTCCAGAAACGTCCACTCCAGCCCGAACCGATCGGCCAGGTGCGAAGCCAGTGCCTTCACCCCGAACGTCTCCGTCGCCCAGTGTCCGCCGTAGTACAGGTTGATGCCGCCCTCCATCGCGTCGAAGTACGTGTGGTGCGGACCCTCTCCGCTCACGAACGCATCCAGGCCCAACCCGATCGCCTCCTCGATCGCGTCCGCCCCCGATCCCGTCAGCACCCCCACCCGCTCCACCCGCTCGGGCCCGCCCGCGATGAACCGCACCGGCTGCCCGAGAAGGTCCTGCACCCTCGCCGCCAGCGTCTCCCGCTTCAGCGCCAATCGGCCGTATACCCCGACCTCCACACCCTTGTACGCGCCGAAGCTCCCCTCCACCTCCACCCCGAGCTCACGCGCCAGCACCGCGTTGTTGCCCACCTCCGGATGCACGTCGAGAGGGATGTGCGCCGCGTACACCGCCAGCCCCGCATCGAACAGTCGCTTCAGCTTCCGGTATCGCCGGCCCACCACCCGCCGATGGCCGTCCCAGAACAGTCCATGATGCACCAGCAGCAGGTCGCTGCCCGCACTCACCGCCTCCTCGATCGCCTTCTCGCTCGCATCCACCGCAGCCGCCACCCGCCGCACCTCTCCGCCATTGTCGACCTGCAGCCCGTTCAGGGCCCCGGAGGCGTCCGGTATCTCCGACGTCTTCAGGTACTCGTCCAGGTACTCAGCGAGCACCGCGGTAGCAACGCCCATCGCCGTCTCCCTTTGTGTTCAGTGCCTGTGGACAACTGGCCTAGATTATCAACACGACCATGTTAAG
>CBFGQV010000464.1:0-1856 GCA_965651045.1 uncultured bacterium | reverse complement strand
CACGAGTAAGGCACCCCGCGACAACGCTGCGCGTCGTTACCGGAGCGCCACGGCCCCTCACCCAGCGACGAAGGCATAGCCGTAGCTACGTCGAGGAGCTCCAACGCAGGAGGAGGGGCCGTGCCGCCCCAACCCACAACGAGATGGGCTCAAGTCACCATGGTGGTGGGCGCCCTATTTGTGCAGAGCTTCCCTAGCAGGCCGCTGTACTCCCTTTCTTCAGCGACCTGCCGGGCCCGGCGTCACGGTCCGCATTGCCACGGCCCTTCGATCGGTCCACCCGTATAGGTCTTCGGATAGCCACCCGCCACGACCGGCCCGCTCGCCATCGCCTTGCCCGACACCCCTCGATCGTCCAGGAAGTACACCACCGCGGTCGCATCACCCGGCACGGCGCGGTATCCGGGACGATCCAGAGTCAGCTCATAGTCCCCGTACGTCTCGTGGAAGAGCGGTGCGCCACCTGCGGTCTGTACGGCCCGGAACGACCAACATGCCATCTGCCCGATGCCCGGAACGAACACCCGAACGCCGTAAACGTGTGCACCGGCCCCGCTGCGGTCGCTCACCACCAGAAGTGGCGCATAGAACCAGCGCACCCCGGCCGTCGATACGTCCTCGAGGGCGAGTTCCACCACCCTGAACGACTCGATACGAAGGCGGTCGGAGAGGGCTGGCTCCGAGGGAACAGCGATCAGCCGATGGGTGCCCGTCACGCCCTCGGCGGTCGCGGTGATGGTCACGGCCCCCTCTCCGGTGACCGTGATCAGCGCCATTGAAGGTCCCTCGAGCGCGGCCTCTTGAACCGTCGCGACCGAATGGTCGCTGCTCACCCAGGCGACCGGCGCTCTGGCCGCCCACGAGGCGCTCTTCGAACCCAGCCGCGCTTGGAGGAAGAACTGCGCCCCCACCGCGGTCAGCGGCGGCGCCCCGACGATCACCAGGTTCGAAGCTCCACTCTCGCCGGAGGACGGAGGCGGCGGTGGCTCGGAACGGTCCGAACCCACGGCATCGGCGATCGGCTCGCCGGACGTCGGCATGTCTCCCAGGCAGCCCATGCCAGAGAGGGTCAGGGTGAGTGTGAAAGCTACGAGAGGCGATCGCATGGGGTCCTCCGAGTCCGGGAGGGTGAATCAGAAGTCTGGAATCGGGCTGGCGGGCCGACTATGTTCGGCACCGTTGTCCCGGGTGCTTCCGTCGACACGGTAGTGGTCCGCCGTTTCGCGGCCGTCTCCGGACCGTCTCGGCGACCTCTCGAGCGCTATGATCGTCGAATTCAAGGCGTTCGGCCCCGGCAAGGCCGGTCTCGTGGGCGACCCGCCCGCCCGGAATCGGCTCACGCAGCCGCGCCCACTGGCGCTGCTCGCGTACCTGGTGCTCGCGCGACCGCAGGGCCCGCACTCGCGCGACAGCCTCATTGCGCTGCTCTGGCCGGAATCCAGCCATCACGCCGGGAGGCAGGGGCTTCGCAACGCCCTCCACCGCATACGCTCGCTTCTGCACGCCGAACTCATCGTGGCGACGGGAGAAAGCCTCGTGGCCGTCGACGAGGCACGCCTCGTATGCGACGTACTGGAGTTCTGGCGTGCGATCGAGGAGGAACGATGGCCGGACGCGCTCACGCTCTATTCGGGCGAGCTCCTCGGAGGTTTCCATCTCGGAGGGGTTCCCGATTTCGAGCACTGGCTCGAGTCCGAGCGGAGACGCCTGCACCGGGCTGCACTGTCGGCGGCCACATCTCTGACGCGAGCGCGGACTCGTGCAGGCGATCTACACGGCGCCCTCGATGCCGCCCGCCTCGCCTGTGATCTGTCGCCGGAGGACGAAGGCCCGCTCCGCGACCTGGTCGAGCTCCT
>CBFGQV010000463.1:0-1859 GCA_965651045.1 uncultured bacterium | reverse complement strand
CGCGCGCGCGGCCCGCATGACGGACTGGACCTACACCGACGGCGACGGCAACCGATGGGGCATCTCGCCCGGCAAGCTGCACCTGGGTCCGGTCACGCTTCCGCTGCCCTTCGGCTTCGGCTCACCGGTGGGGGCCTCGGACGACCTGCTGCGGGGGCTCGCGCAGGACGCCGAGATCCGCCGCGCCGCCGGACAGCTCGGCGTCGACGAGTCGCTCGAGCAACGCAACGAAGAGATCCGGCGTCGCGCCGAGGAGCGCCGCCGTGCGCGCCCCGACACGAGCGGCGTACGACGTCGATGAGGGTGCGACGAGGGTTCCGGCGGCGCGACGACGGCTGGGTCGGTCCGGCCCTGGCCGCGGCGGCGGCCGGGTTCGCGCTCGGCTGGCTGGCCGCGCGCCGCCCGGGCAAGGTGGCGGGCCGTGTCGAGGGCGACACGGTGGCGTGGCACGACCGGCTGGGCGAGCGCATCGGCGACGGCTTCGACGCGGCCGCGGCCGGCCTGCGGGGCGTTCGGGCGCGCTTCGTCGACGATCCGCTCCCCGACGAGGTCGATCTCGAAGCGCGGCTCGCGCTGGTGGCGGGCGCCCAGGACATACGCGTGGAGCACCTGGGCGAGGGCATCGTCGAACTCACGGGCACGGCGGCCGACGCGGCGTCCCGCGCGGCGGCCTCGTCGGTCGCGCGCCTGCCGGGCGTGCGCGTGCTCGTCAACCGCGTCTGGACGCCCTCGTCGGCCGCGCCCGCGGCGAATTGACGCCTTTCGCCCTCACGGGTAACCTTGTGGGCCGCCGCACCCGCGGCGCAGGGCCCCGCCGGAGGCGGCGTCCGGACGCGCCCGCCGTCCACCTTCGAATCCGCAGAACCCCGAGGCCCCTGGAGGCCCCGTGAGCCAGGAACTGGCCCCCCGTTTCGATCCCCGGGCCATCGAGCCCGCCCTCTACCGCCGCTGGACCGAGGCGGGGCATTTCCACGTGCCCGCGTCGGCCGTGCTGGACGAGGGGCGCGACCCGTACGTCATCGTGATTCCGCCGCCCAACGTGACGGCGGTGCTGCACATGGGGCACGGGCTGAACAACACGATCCAGGACGTGCTGATCCGCTTTCGGCGCATGCAGGGGCGCGCGGCCGAGTGGCTGCCGGGCACCGACCACGCGGGCATCGCCACCCAGAACGTGGTCGAGCGGCAGCTCGCGGCCGACGGCAAGACGCGTGACGACCTCGGGCGCGAGGCCTTCGTCGAGCGCGTCTGGGATTTCGTCGAAGAGACGGGCGGCACGATTCTCGAGCAGCTCAAGGCGATCGGGTGCTCGTGCGACTGGGAGCGCACCGCCTTCACCCTCGACCCGCACCTCTCGCGGGCCGTGCGCGAGGTCTTCGTGCGGCTCTACGAGAAGGACCTGATCTACCGGGGCGAGTACATCATCAACTGGTGTCCGCGCTGCCTCACCGCGCTCTCGAACGAAGAGGCCGAGGGCGAGGAGACCGAGGGCCGCCTCTGGCACCTGCGCTATCCGCTGCCCGAAGCGGCGTGGGGCGCGGCGGCCACGGCGCGCGAGGCGGGCGCCGAAGCGCTGGGCCGGTTCGACGATGGCGGCTGGTACCTGACGGTGTCGACCACCCGCCCCGAGACCATGCTGGGCGACACCGCGGTGGCGGTGCACCCCGACGACGAGCGGTACCGCGCGCTCGTGGGCGCCGACGTCACGCTTCCGCTCACCGGCCGCACGATTCCGGTCATCGCCGACGCGTACGTCGACCCCGAGTTCGGCACGGGCATGGTGAAGGTCACGCCCGCGCACGATCCGAACGACTTCGAGATGGCGGGCCGCGCGGGAATCCCCCTCATGAACGTGATGA
>CBFGQV010000462.1:0-1923 GCA_965651045.1 uncultured bacterium | reverse complement strand
CCCACCGCGGTCTCGATCACGAACGGCACGTACCGCTCGTTCGACACCGGGTCGATGTACTCGAGCCGCTTGCCCGAATACTCCTGATGGCGCGAGAGGTCGAAGTCCGTGCGGTTGTGCACGCCCTCGAACTCCTTCCACCCGAACGGATACTCGTATTCGATGTCGACGGCCTTCTTCGCGTAGTGCGCGAGCTCGTCGGGGCCGTGCTCGTGGAAGCGGAGCTTCGACGGCCGAATGCCCAGCTCGGCATGCCAGGCCATGCGCGCGTCCTTCCAGCGCTCGAACCATTCGTCGTCCGTGCCGGGCTTCACGAAGAACTGCATCTCCATCTGCTCGAACTCGCGGGTCCGAAAGATGAAGTTGCCCGGCGTGATCTCGTTCCGGAACGCCTTGCCGATCTGCGCGATTCCGAAGGGGATCTTCTGGCGGGCGGCCTGCTGCACGTTGAGGAAGTTCACGTACGAGCCCTGCGCCGTCTCGGGCCGCAGGTAGATGGTCGCCGCCTCTTCCTCGACCGGCCCCATGAAGGTCTTGAACATGAGGTTGAACTGGCGCGCGGCGCCGAACGCGTCGCGCGTGCCGCAGGTCGGGCACTGACCTTCGGCGACCTCGGGAAGGTCGGCGCGGAAGCGCCGCCTGCAGTTCGAGCACTCGACCAGCGGGTCGGTGAAGCCCTCGACGTGGCCCGACGCTTCCCACACCTTCGGGTGCATCAGGATCGCCGCATCGAGCCCTTCGACGTCGTCGCGCTCGTGCACCATCGCGGTCCACCAGGATTCCTTGACGTTCCGCTTGAGCTCGACGCCGAGCGGGCCGTAGTCCCACACGGAGCCGGTGCCGCCGTAGATCTCCGAAGACTGAAAGATGTAGCCGCGCCGCTTGCAGAGCGACACGAGCTTGTCCATCTGGTCGAGGTCCGCCATGAGGGGTCTTGATTCCGCTGGGTGAAGGGTCGGCGGCGCCGACCCGAAAACGCGCGTGTTCCAGCCGAACAAGGTAGGCGAGCCACGCACCGGCCAGCAACCGCACGCGCCCATGTGTCAGGGTAAGGGTGCGCCCCCGTCACGAACCCACCACGAGCTTCGATGCCTGAACCCGAATCCCCTCGCCTCTCACGCGCCCGCAAGCGAGAGCCGATGTCGCCGGCGTTGCGCACCACGGCGCGCGCGTTCTACTGGACCCACCTCTGGGTGGGCGTCGTCGCGACCCTGCTCACGGTGCTGCTCGCCGTGACCGGCATCGCGCTGAACCACAAGCGGGGGCTCGGGTTGATGCCCGACCCGGAACGCCCCGGGGCCGTCGCGCTGGCCGACGCCCTCGCCCTCGACGACTTCGAGGCGCGGGCCCGCGGCGCGCTCTCGGACCGCGGCGCGGACGCCACGGTTCCGGTCGACCGCATGGACGTCCGGCCCGGCCACGGGCTGATCAAGGTCCGCTTCGACGACCCGGACGTCACCGAGGTCACCCTCGCGCTCGCCGACGGGTCGGTGCTGCACGTCGGTCCGAGGGCCGACGTGTTCATGGAGAAGCTGCACTCCGGCGAGATCTTCGGGGCGGGCTGGATCCTGCTCTCCGACGGAGCGGCGGTGGCGCTCATTCTGCTGGGGGTGTCGGGCCTCTGGCTGTGGCTCTTTCCCAAGTTCCGCTCGTGAGCGCCCTTGCCGCCTGGGCCCTGCTCGTGGGCCTCGTCGTCGTTCCGCTCGTGCTCCTCGGCGTGGGCGCCCGCATGCACCGGCGGCCGCCGCCCGTGCAGTCGGCGTTTCGAGGCGCGTCCGCGGGCTTCCTGCTCGCGCTCGTCGTCGTCGTGACGCTGCTCGTGGTGGGCCCGTACCGTTGGCCGCCCGCCGCGATCCGGCTCTGGGGCGTGGCGCTGGCGCTGCCGGTGTTCACGCTGCTCGGCGCCGCGCTCGGCCGGGCGCT
>CBFGQV010000461.1:0-1970 GCA_965651045.1 uncultured bacterium | reverse complement strand
CCCGGCTCCTCTTGTGCGCGCGCACTTAGCCGCCCCAGCATGAGACCCATGCGCCTCGACGCCTCCACGCTCCGTTTCTCGCCCACCGATCTGGCCGCGTTCTCGGCCTGCCGGCATAAGACGCTGCTCGACCGTCTGCGGGCGTTGGGGCAGGCGAGCGCGCCGGCTTACCCGGACCCGCGATTGGATCTGCTTCGCGAGCGGGGGGCGGAGCACGAGCAGCGCTTCCTCGAGCAGCTCGAGAACGAGGGGCGGCGGATCGTGCGGTTCGAGGGGCTGGCCAAGGAGGACCGGCACCCCGAGGGCTACCGGCGGCGGCACGAGGAAACCCTGGCGGCCATGGCCGAGGGCCCGGACGTCATCTACCAGGGCACGCTCTACGACGGCGAATGGCTCGGGCTCGTGGATTTCCTCGTTCGCGTGGAGCGCGCGAGCGGGCTCGGCGGGTGGTCGTACGAGGTGGTCGACGCCAAGCTGGCCCGCGAGGCCAAAGCCGCGGCGGTCCTTCAGACGTGCGTCTATTCGGAGCTGCTCGCGCGGGCGCAGGGGCTCGAACCGGAGCGGATCCACCTCTACCTGGGCGGCCCTTCGCCGCGCCTGGAATCCTTCCGGCTCGCGCACTTCGCGGCGTACTACCGCGCACTTCGCGGGCGCTTCAAGGCGCACCTCGCGTCGCCCCCGGCCGAGCTTCCGGTGGCGCCGGACCCCGTCGAGCACTGCCAGGTCTGCGACTGGAAGGGGCGGTGCACGGCCGAGCGCCTCGAGGCCGACCACCTCTCGCTCGTGGCCGGCATCGCGCGCGATCACCGCCGGGCGCTCGAGGCGGCAGGCGTCGCGACGCTCGAAGGACTGGCGAACCTGCCCCTGGAGCCGCCCCCCGAAGGCCTCAGAACGACAGCGTTCCAGCGCATTCGCGAGCAGGCTCGCGTCCAACTCGAAGGACGCCGCCGCGACGCGCCCTATCACGAGACGCTGCCGCCCGACACGACCGGTGACGGCCAGGGCCTCGGACTCGCGGCCCTTCCGGAGCCGAACGCCCACGATCTCTTCTTCGACATCGAGGGCGCCGATTTCGCCTTCGACCACGGCCTCGAGTACCTGTTCGGCGTCTCCGACGAGGCCGACGGGTACGAGGCCGCGTGGGCCCTGAATCCCCACGAAGAGAAGGCGGTTCTCGGGGGATTCCTGGCTCGGACGCTGGCCCACGTCCAGGCCCACCCGGGGGCGCACGTGTATCACTTCGGGCACTACGAGCCCTCGGCCCTGAAGCGCCTGGTGGGTCGGTACGGGGTGGGCGCCGAAGAGCTGGACACGATGCTGCGGGGCGGGGTCTTCGTCGACCTGCACCGCGTGGTGAAGCAGGGCGTGCGGGCCTCGGTGGAGAGCTATTCCCTGAAGGCCCTGGAGCCCTTCTATGGCTTCGCGCGCGACGTGGACCTCGGCGAGGCGAATCCGGCGAGAGCGCGGCTCGAGTACGCGCTGGCGGCGGGCCTGACCGACGACGAGGCCCTGGGGGACCGGCCCGTGGTGGAGCGCTACAACCGAGACGACTGCGTCTCGACGCGGGCGCTCCGGGACTGGCTCGAGGGGCTCCGCGACGAGCTCGTGCGCGCCGGCACGGAGGTGCCACGGCCGACGCCGCAGACCGCAGGCGAGGAAGCCGCCGACGAATCGGAGGTGGCCCTCGAGGTGCGGCAGCTCATGGAGCGTCTGCTGCAGGATGTGCCGGAGGAGCGGCAGGAGCGCGACGACGAGCAGCAGGTGCGGTGGCTGGCCGCGCACCTTCTGGAGTGGCACCGGCGGGAAGACAAGAGCGCGTGGTGGGAGTATTTCCGGCTCAAGGAACTGACCCTCGACGAGCTCGTCGAAGAGGCGAAGCCGCTCGCCCACCTCGAGTACGAAGGCGTCGTGGGCGAAGAGAAGCAGTCCTGGCTTCACCGGTACCGGTTTCCGGCGCAGGAACACCGCAT
>CBFGQV010000460.1:0-1977 GCA_965651045.1 uncultured bacterium | reverse complement strand
AGAACACCTCGCCGCCGCCCCGGTGGAGCCGGCGGGGCTGGTCGTCGCCCTGGCCGCCGAAGTAGCGAACCTCCTGCGCACTCTCGGTGGCGTCCACGTAGCGGATCAGCCGGCCCGGCATCGGCTCGGTGGGCTGGCCGAGGGCGCGTGCGAGGTTGACCGTGCCGGCCTCGAGAATGTCGGCGACCTTGCGGGCCGAGAAGATGCGGCCGCCCTCGCGAATCGAGTTCAGACGCGCGAGTTCCTCGAAGCCGCTCATGAGCCCGGGCATCGCCTCGAGCGCCTGCTTGTCGTTGTGCAGCGTGTGCTTGGAGCGGGTGCCCAGGCTGAGCAGCAGGTTCTGGGTGAAGTCGGGCAGCGGATCGCCGTCGTCGACCGCCTTCAAGATGCCCAGCAGCTGGTCGCTGTCGATCTCGCGCGGGCCGCCCTGCCACACCCACACCACATGCTCGACGGCGTGCAGGGCGCTCCACGCGACCTGCCGCCCGCGCTCGCCGTTCCGGCGCTTCTCGAAGAACCATTCGACCACGGCGACCACGATCACGATGCCCAGGATCTCGGTGCCCAGGTTGATGAGCAGCGAGCCCATGCCGGAGTTCGGGTCGACGAAGGTGAACGCGGACCAGATGACGAGGCCCGCGACCACGAGAAAGCCGGCGGTGACGGAGATGCGGGACATGCGAGGCCCGGATGAGGACGGAAGGTGGGACGCGGGCAAGCTTCGAGCGCGTCCCCTCCTCCGTCAAGACGAGCGGAGCGCCGATAGGGTTGCAGGCACGGGGCCTCTCACCCGTCGCGGAGCACCACGGCGGGGTCGACGCGGGCCGCGCGGAACGCGGGCGCAGCCACCGCCAGGGCGATCACGACGGCGAGCGTGAGCGGCACGGCGACCCAGGTCAGGGGATCGTGCGGCGCCACCGAATAGAGCAGCCCGTCGAGCAGACGCGTGGCGGCCGACGCCGCCACCAGTCCTGCCAGAAGTCCGGGCACGACGAGCCACGCCGCCTCGGCGAACACGTCGCGCCGGATCTCGGCGGCGCGCGCGCCGAGCGCCACCCGAATGCCGATGTCGCGCCGGCGCTGGCGCACCGAGTAGGCCGCGACGCCGTACACCCCGACGCCGCCCAGCAGCAACGCGCTCCCGGCGAAGAGCGCCAGGAGCACCGCGAGAAGCCGCTCCTGGGCGAGGGAGTCGCCGAGCAGCGCCGCGTACGGCCCGGCGCGGCTCACCGGCACCCGCGCGTCGGCGCGCCCGACCACGTCGGCGAGAGCGGCGAGCGCCGCCGACGTGCTGCCTTCGGCGCGCGCCACGATGGTCGCTCCGCCCGTCGGATTCTGCGCGAAGGGCACGTAGAACGACGGTTGCGGCGCCTCTGCGAGCCGGTCGTCGGCCACCGCGTCGACGACCCCCACCACGCGCATCGCCGGGGCGCCCCTCCACGGGTAGCGGATCACCCGGCCGATCGGGCTCTCGTCGGGCCAGAACCGCGCCGCCGCCGCCCGGTCGACGATCGCGACCAGGTCCGTGCCGTCGTCGGCGTCCTCGAAGTCGCGGCCCTCCAGCACGGGAATCCCCAGGGTCTCGAAGTAGCCGGGGCCCACGCGGTACTGGTCGAGCATCGGCAGTTCGTTGGGGTCGTTCGTAACGCCGTCGATGAAGACCGCCATGACCTCGCTCGTGGCGCCGAAGGGGATCGCGCCCGCGACGGCCGCCGACCCGACCGCGCCGGTCGTCGAGAGCTCACGCACGAGCCCTCTGAAGAAGGCGGCGCGGGCGGCCTCGTCGGCGTAGTAGGTGGGGGACAGGTCGACCGACGCGACCACCACGTCGTCGACACGGAACCCCGTTTCGACCGCCGTGAGGCGCTCGAGGCTCCGCGCGAGCAGGCCCGCCGAGGTGACCAGGACCACTGCCGCGGCCACCTGCGCGGCGACGAGCGCGCGGGTCGCCCGCCGACGCTCGCGGGTCGGACCTCC
>CBFGQV010000459.1:0-1981 GCA_965651045.1 uncultured bacterium | reverse complement strand
CGACGCCCATGGCGGTGAAGAAGAGGGTGCGCACGTTCACGGTCCAGCCTCCGGTTCGGGGAAGGGGAGTACCCAATCTGCCCCACCCTGGTGAAGGCGATGTGAACGCCGGCGGCCCGCCCCCTGTCAGCGCACCCGCGTCGCCCGCATGAAGATCTCGTCGAGGTCGTCGCGAATCTGGAAGCCGCCGCTCGGACCCTCGCCGAGCTCGAACTCGGCCACGTAGCCGGCCCAGACCTCGCGCAGCTCGCCGTCGTAGGCCTCGCCCGGCACGAACGCGCGCTCGCCGCCGCCCGGCAGGAACCACATGTCGAGCGTGTTGAACCAGGTGTCTTCGTCGCCGTCGGGCGTCATGACGCCTTCCCAGTCCGCGTGCAGCACGCCGTCGTCGGTGCGGAAGAAGCGCACCGAGAAGGGGGGCGATTCGCCGCCGTCGGGTGAGACGAACCGGACCTCGAAATCCCCCAGAACCGGAGCGGCCTCGTCGGGCAGCGTCGTGAAGC
Source organism: uncultured bacterium (assembly GCA_965651045.1). Lineage (GTDB taxonomy): Bacteria > Gemmatimonadota > Gemmatimonadetes > Longimicrobiales > Gaopeijiaceae > Gaopeijia. The sequence goes on along the minus strand of CBFGQV010000459.1, from coordinate 1,478 downwards.
GCATGCTCGGCTCGACGCCGATGTCGAAGGCGATCTTGTGCGTTCCCCAGCGGAGCGCGAGCACGCCGCCGGTGGTCGAGATGTCCTGGAAATCCCAGGTGAGGAGCTCGGTGAACGGCGCCTCTTCGAGCGTCACCGGAAAGCGAATCTGATCGTCGGCCGCGGCGGGGCCCACCATGTGGAAGATCAGCGTGTCGGGCTCGAGGAAGAACTCCTTCGGCATCATCGTCTGGTCGTCGAGGTCGATCCAGAGCGAGTACGTGCCCGCCGGCACCTTCACGCCCTCGAAGGTGATGTCTTTCTGAAACGAGAGCTTGGTCGCCCAGTTGGCGCCGGGCGTCCAGGTGTGCTCCCAGACCACGCCGCCGACGCCGAAGATCGGGCTCCGCCCGCGCACGCGAGGCCGGTAGTAGTCGATGCGGAAGAGCGTGCCGTCGATGGCCTGCGTGAAGCTGGCCGGCTCGCTCGCGCGAATCTGCGCCGAGGCGGGTGAGGCGAGGGCCGGAAGAGACAGGACCGCGAGAACCAGGAGCGTGCGGCGTATCACAGGGACTCCTCGAGGGGGTGGAGGTGGCACGCCGACGATGCAGCTCCGGGATCGTCGGGGTCAAGGATCTCGTCGTGCATCGCCCACTTCGCCATGTCTCCGCCCACGAGACTCCCCGATGATCGTGCGCACCTGTCGATCCCCGACCTTGTCGAGGCATAGCAATAATGCTATAAATCAGGGAGCGCGGTCATTTGGGGAGGGGTTGCCGTCGAGGGTCATGAAGCTCGCCGAGACCCACGACGGAGACACATACCGGGTCGCCTATGCGGCGCTTCCCGAAGCGGTGTACGTACTTCACGTCTTCAAGAAGAAGTCTAAACGTGGCAGCTCCACACCTCGCTCCGACAAGGAGCGCACGCGCACTCGCTTGGAGGCCGCTGAGTCACACCACGAGACAACCTACGAGACGTCGTGACCGACGCGGAGCCACCGGATGACCGACGAGACCAACGTCCATGACAGCACGGGGAATGTCTTTCAGGACTTGGAGATGCGAGACGCCGACGAGCGACTCGCCAAGGCCGAGCTTGCACGCCTCGTGCGACGGGAGATCGCCGCGCGCGGATTGACCCAGGCTGAGGCGGCAAGGCTCCTCGGCATCCAGCAGCCGGATGTCTCCGACCTGACGCGCGGTAAGCTGGCCCGATTCAGCATCACTCGACTCGAGCGATTCCTGAACGCCCTCGATCTCGAGATTCGCATTCAGGTGGGACCTCGGCCCCCGGGCAAGCCACGCGCCGGGCTCACCGTCGAGACGGTAACGTCGTTCTGAGCCCCGCTCAGGACCGCGGCCGGCAGGCCCATTCCTCGGTGTGCGGCGCGCTCCAGGCGTCGTGCCACGCCGCCCCGCCGCTGGCGCGGCGCGCCACCCCCGCCCCAGGTTGTGGCCCGCTCCCGAACACCCCCGCCACGAGCCCCGCGTGTTTCC
>CBFGQV010000458.1:0-1994 GCA_965651045.1 uncultured bacterium | reverse complement strand
CGTCCAGCCGTCTTCCGTCTCGAAGATCACCTGCTCGGGGCGCACCATGTGGTCGAGCGGGAAATCCCCAGGAAGCTCGCTCACCCGCTCTGCCTCACCCCCCTCGGCCTGCACGTACACGCTGGCGGGCTCGGCGTGGTCGGAGCGAACGAAGGCGGTCCAGCCGTCTCCCTGCGCGGGGTTCCAGGCGATGGCGTCGCCGTCGACCCACCACTCGGCCTCGCCGTCGGCGAGCGCGATGCGGCCGAGCTGGCGGTGGTCGATCGAGCGCGTGTTGGTGCTGACCCAGACCGACGCACCGTCGTGCGAGAGGGTGGCGGTCTCGACGACGCCCTCGCCGGGCGTGAGGTCACGCGCCTCGCCGCCCTCTTCAGGAATCGCGTAGAGGTGGTTCCAGCCCGTCCACTCGCCCGGTACGACGACATAGCCGTCGCCGTACATGAGGTCATAGTTGCCCGCGATGGCGCGGGGGTACCCGAGGCTTCCACCCTCGACCTCGAGCTCGCGGGGCGAGTGCCAGAGCTCGGTGGCCGCCGCGCTGGCGTCGGAGGGTACACGCCAGACCGAGAATCCTTCGTACCCCGCCATGTGCCGGACGAAGGCGATGTGCCGGCCGTTGGGCGACCAGCGCGGCAGCACGTCGCGGTCGGCGCTGTTGGTGAGCCATGTGAGGGTGCCGGTCTCGGTGTCGAAAACACCCACGATCGCGCGGCCGTCGCGCGCGCTCGAGAAGGCCAACCGGCGGCCGTCGGGCGACCATTCGAGGTCGTCGAGGCCGCCGCGCACACGGAACAGCGTGTCGGGCGCTGCGACGCCCCGCGACGGATCGAGCGCGAGCGCGTGGCCTGCGGCGGCCCATACGATGCGTTCGTCGGTGGGTGCGGGAACGACGCTCGCGGCGTCGTGCAGCTTCAGGGGATTGCCGCGCAGGCTCACCATCCAGAGGTCCCGGCTCACGCCGTCCGGATCGCTGGTCGGGTTGGCCACGTCGCCGTCGAAGTTGGGCGCGCTGCCGCGCAGATAGACGAGACGGTCGCCCGAGGCGAGGAAGCGGAGCCCGGTGATCTCCTGGCCGTCGTCGTTCGCGTAATCGGTGAGCGCGCGGGGCCTCCAGTCGGGCGCGGCCGCAGTCATGACGTTCCGCCGGCCCTCGCGGTTCTCCACCCACGCGATGCGGTCGCCCGCAGGCGAGGCCACGAGGTCGGTCGGAAAGCCGTACGACAGGACCTGCTCGAGGGTGTAGGGAGCGTCGGCGGTCTGGGCACGCGCAGCGGACGCAGGCGCGGCGCCCGCCGTGGCGAGGGCGGCGAGTGCCACGGTGAGCGCGACGAACCGGGCAGCGGAGGTGCGGGTCATGGCGAGCCTTCTCAGGTCCTCGGGGAACGGCGGTGCGGGTGGGTCGGTGGCACCTTGCGTCGGGCGGCGGCCGCCGGCAAGGGCTGGTGGTGGCAGGCCCGTGCGGCCTACCATGCGCGCATGGACGACCGGACGCATATCGTCGAACGCACCGAGATCGAGGACCGGATCCGGGCGCTGGAGAAAGATCTCCGGGGCCACACCTGGGGCCTCGCCCTCATGCTGGCCGCGGCCGCCGTGTTCTTCGTGCTGGGCGTCGTGCACGGTACGCCGGGGTACGTCGCGGGCGCGTTCCTCGGCATGGCGTCACTCGTGCCCATGACGCGACGAATGATGAAGGCCGACGAGATTCGACGGGCGAACAACGAGCTGCGACGACTGCCTGCGCCGGGTGAGGAAAGCGGGCCGTCGGGCGACGTTCCGTATCTTCGCTGAGGTCTTGACAGCCTTGGCGGATAGGCTATCTGGCCTTTCCAGGGCGATGGCCTCGTGTGGCGTTGCGGGCGCCTGGCAGCGCGCGTGGGGATTCGCGGGCGGGCGGGGTATCTAGCGAGGCCTTCCGGTGGCCGTTCGTGGCGGCAAGATGCCATGGAAGCGCCCGAAAACCCGGGGTTAGATTTCAGGGCGAGATTGTCGAG
>CBFGQV010000457.1:0-2000 GCA_965651045.1 uncultured bacterium | reverse complement strand
CACGACCTGGTCATCGTTCGCCGGGGGCTCGACTGGGGCCGGCAGGGCTTCGACCGCTGGGACCTCACGCGCGAAGTCTTGAAGGCCTTCACCCCCTGAGTCGTACCCTTCCATTGACATCTTAGGGGATTCCCTCGACGTTCCCATAACGTCTCTATGGGAATCCTGCGAAGGCGATCGGCGACGACGGCGAGAGAGGGGCCGCGATGACACGCATGGACATTCTTCAGGGCACGCTCGACGTGCTCGTTCTGCAGACCCTGGCGGGGGAGCCGCCGCGGCACGGGTATCAGATCGCGCGCGCGATCAAGGCGCGCTCGGATGACGCGCTCCAGGTCGAAGAAGGCGCCCTCTACCCCGCGCTCCACCGGCTCGAGGCGCGCGGGTGGGTGCGCTCGGAGTGGGGGCGGTCAGAGAACCGGCGTCGCGCCAAGTTCTACACGCTGACCGACCAGGGCCGCGAGGCGCTCGCGCGCGAAGCCCGAGGCTGGGACCGCTACGTCGAAGCCATGGGTCGGGTGCTGGCCGACGCGCCGCGGAGCGACCGATGACGCGCCGCCCCATCCCCGGCGACCGGAGTTGGCGCGCGCGTCGCGACGTCGACGACGAGTTCCGAGCGCACCTCGAGCACCGCGTCGACGACCTGATTGCGGAGGGTCTCTCGCCCGACGAGGCCCGCCAGCGGGCGGCCGAGGAGTTCGGCGACCGCGCGCGGCTCGAGCAGGAGTGCCTGGACACGGGTACGCCGCAACGCGCGCTGCCCGGGGGCGGCGCAGGGTGGCTCGACCGGCTGCGTCACGACCTCGCCTTCGCCCTGCGCCAGCTTCGCCGGAGCCCGTCCTTTTCGACGGTGGTCGTGCTCACCCTCGCGCTCGGCATCGCCGCGACCACGTCGATCCTGGCGGTGGTCGACGCCGTCGTGCTCAGGCCGCTACCCTTCGCCGAGCCGGAGCGGCTCGTCCTGATCGAAGAGGTGACCCCGACCGGCGAGACCTTTTCGGTGTCGGAACCCGCCTTCATGGACTGGCGGCGCGAGGCGCGCAGCTTCGAGACGGTGGGCGCGGTGGCGTGGCGCGGGGCGACACTCCAGAACGGAGAGGCGCCCCGTTCCGTTCGGCACGCGCTCGCAAGCGCGTCGCTGTTTCCCGCACTCGGGGTGGAGCCAGCGCTCGGGCGTGCCTTCACGGACGACGAGGACCTTCCGGGCGCCCGCGCACCGGTCGCGCTGCTCGGGCACGACCTGTGGCGCGAGGCGTTCGGTGGGGACCGGGCCGTTCTCGGCACCGATGTGGTGCTCGACGGGCGCGCGTACCAGGTGGTGGGCGTGCTGCCTCCGGGGCTCCTGGCGCTCGACGGCGAATCGGTATTGACGCCCCTTGGCGCGGACCCGACGCTGAGCCGGGACGACCACTATCTCGACGTCTGGGGGCGGCTCGCGCCCGACGCGACGCTCGATGCGGCGCAACGCGAGATGGCCGCGCTCGCCGAGCGGCTGGGCGAGCTGCACCCGGTCGACGCCGGGTGGTCGGTGCAGCTCCGCGCGGCGCGCGACGTGCTCGTCGGCACCGAGCTGACGCGCGCCGGCTGGGTGCTGGTCGGGGGCGCGGCGCTGCTCCTGCTCATCGCGTGTGTGAACGTATCGAACCTTCTGCTCGCGCGGGCGGGCACCCGTTCCGGAGAGCTGGCGGTACGGTCCGCGCTCGGGGCCGGGCGGGGGCGAATCTCGGCGCAGCTGCTGACCGAGAGCGCGGTGCTCGCGGCGCTCGGGGGCGGGGTCGGGCTGGTGGCGGCCGTGCTCGCGCTGCCGCTCGTACGCACCTTGGGTGCCGGCCAGGTGCCGCGCCTCGACGAGGCGGCGCTGAGCCCCACCGTCTGGTTGGCGTGCTTCGCCGCGACCGGCTTCGCCGCGCTCGCGTTCGGTCTGGTGCCGACGCTCGAGCTGCGCTCCGCCGACGAGGCCGGCGCGCTCCGGAGCGCGCGCCAGGGCAGCCGGCGGGCAC
>CBFGQV010000456.1:0-2076 GCA_965651045.1 uncultured bacterium | reverse complement strand
ACCCAGCCCTCACCCGACCGACGCGAGCAGCGCGTCCTCCCAGGACGTATCGAGCGGCGGACGATGCTGGTCGCGATACCAGTCGAAGGTCTCGCGCATGCCCTGCTCGAGGGAGCGGAGTTCCAGACCGAGAAGGTCGCGGACCCGGTCGGTCTCGACCGTGATGGACGGCACGTCGAGGTAGGCTCCGAAGTAGAGTGGTGGCGCCATCAGCCCACCCCCGGCCTCTTCGATACGCTGGCGGGGCACGTGCACCAGATCCGCCTCGACCCCGGCGACCCTGGCCAACGTGCGGACGAACTGGTTCTGGGAGAGCGGCGGGCCCGCGAGGTTGAGCGCCCGCCCACGCCCCACGTCGCGGGTCGCGGCAAGCACGGCGGCCTTCGCCACGTCCTCGGCGTGGACCCACTGCATTGTCCGCGTGCCGTCCTCCGGCACGATGATCGGGCGCCGCGCGACGAGCCGGTCCCAGAAGAAGGCCTCGCGCGGAAAGGGATTGTGCGGTCCGTAGACGAAGGCGGGCCGGATCGTCGACACCGGGAGGCCCTCGTCCCGGGCCATCTGGAAGAGCGCGCGCTCGGTCTCGGCCTTGTGCACGCCATAGGGGTTCGGGTCCGAAGGCGGCCTCAGCTCGGCGTCCTCTCCGTGCGGGCCTCCCTCCGGATAGGCGGCGACGCTCGAAGTGAAGACGTACCGTTCGAGATCCCCCGCCAGCGCGCGGACCGTCGCGATCACCGCGTCGGGCGGCGTGCCACGCTCCCAGTCGTAGACGTTGTCGAACACGAGGTCGACGTCGATCTCGCCCACGGCGGCCCGGATCGCCTCACCGTCGTTCCGGTCGGCGAGCAGCTCGTTCACGCGATCCCCGAAGGGCGTCCCGGGGCTGCGGTGGAGAATGGTGACCGTGTGGCCGCCGTCGAGGAGCGTCTCCACGAGGGGGCGCCCGATCAAGCTGGTGCCGCCGATGACGAGAGCGTGGCTCATGATGAGGAGATCCGGAGGTGAGGAGTGATGGGGTCCAGGTTGGTGCCAGAGGCCTATCGGGTCGCTTCTGCTCCCGATCGAAGGTACCTGGCTACGACATCGTCGGCGACAACCAATGTTCAAGCCTGTACTTGACTGACGGCGAGCGGAACCTTACACTAAAGCGTTCACTTCAGTATTTCCTTCACCAGGAACCTTCCGACGCCATGAACGCCGCCGCCGCCTTCGAGGCCCTCGCCGACCCGAACCGCCGCGCGATTCTCGAGCGGCTGTCGGTGGGGCCCGCGTCGGTGTCGTCGCTCGCCGAGCCGCTCGACATCACGCTCGCCGCCGTGCTCCAGCACGTGCAGGTGCTCGAGCGGGCGCGGCTGGTCGCGACGCACAAGCAGGGGCGCGTGCGCGTGTGTCGGCTCGACCGAACCGGGCTCGACACTGCGCGTTCGTGGATCGACGACCGGCGGCGCGAGCAGGAACGTCGGCTCGACCGGCTGGCCGAGGTCCTGGGTGAGGACGCACCTTGACGCCACGAGGAGGCAGCATGACCGACGTCGTTCACGACAGCTTCACCCTCGAGCGGCGCTATCGCTCGAGCGTCGACAAAGTGTGGCACGCCTTCGCCGACGAGGCGACCAAGCGCCGCTGGTTCGCAGAGGGCGAAGGCTTCGAGGTGCTCGAGTACGGCCTGGACTTCCGCGTCGGCGGGCGCGAGCATGCGCGCTTCAACGTGGTCGATGCGCCCGTGCCCCTCGGCGTGATCGGCAACGAAACCCGCTACTTCGACATTCGCGAGAGAGAGCGCATCGTGTCGGCCTACTCGATGTCCAACGACGGCGTACCGTTCTCCGCATCGCTGATCACCATCACCTTCGAGCGGGACGGCGAAGGCACCCGCCTCGTCTTCCACGAGCAGGCCACCTTCTTCGAGGGTGCCGACGGCCTCGAGATGCGCCGGTCAGGCACCCGTGGCCTGCTCGAGGCGCTGGCCAGCGCGCTCGGCGAGGAGGCGCGCTCGCCCCGCGAGGTCTGGCAGGAGTGAGCAACGACGGGAATCCCGCAGCGCTCGGCGTGGCCGAACTCGGCGCCGCCTACCGC
>CBFGQV010000455.1:0-2087 GCA_965651045.1 uncultured bacterium | reverse complement strand
AGTTCGATTGCACCAGCACGCCGACCGTCCAGCCGCCGAGCGACGCGGGCAGCGCCCGGCTGCTCGTGCCGATGCCGCCCTTCCAGCCGAAGGCGCGCGTGCCGGTACCCGCCCCGACCGAGCCTTCGCCGACCGGGCCTTCCGACGCCCCTTCGAGCGCGGCGACGACGTGCTCGGGGCGGACCGGGCGGGCGCGGATGTCGTTCAGGCCGCCGTCGTTGGTCTCCCCCACCACGGCGTTCAGTGAGCCGACGCCCTCCATGCCGTCACGGGCGAGCTGCCACTCCACCAGCGCATCGGCGGCTTTCCAGACGCAGAGCGTGCAGGTGAGCAGAATCGGCGTCTCGAGTTCGCCCAGCTCACGGACCTGCGTGACCCCCAGAAGCTTGCCGAATCCGTTTCCGACATGGATCGCCGCGGGCACCCGCTCGCGGTACAGGTCACCGCCGTGCGGCAGGATCGCGGTGACGCCGGTGCGGACACCATCACCCTCCACGACCGTGGTCTGACCCACCCGCACGCCCGCGACGTCGGTGATGGCGTTGAGCGGCCCGGGCTCGAAAATACCCACCTCGATGCCGAGATCGCGGGCACGCGGACGCTCGTCCTGGCCGCTCGCGGGCGTGGCGAGGGCTACCGTGAGCAAGAGGAGCGCGGGGCAGAGAGGTCGGGTCATGATACTCTCGTGGTGTCGAGAAGCATGAGAAGAAGGAGCAGCGGCTGGTAGAGGATCGACGCGAGAAACACGCGGCGCGCGCGTGGCAGCGACATCTCGGCTGCGGCCGTCGCGCAGGTGGCGAGCATGGCACCGCTCAGCAGCACGGCGCCCACCCCGTAGATCGATCCCATCATTCCGATCGCCGTGGGCGCGACGCTTACGAGCAGAAGCGACACGGCATGGTAGACCATGTGGCGGCCGATGCGTCGCCCGCCGGGGTCCGTCGGGGGCGAGAGAAAGAAGCCTACGCGGGCGTAGTCCTCACGAAGGAGCCATGCGAGGGCGAGTACGTGCGGCAGCTGCCAGAGGAAGAAGATGGCGGTCAGAATCCATCCGCCGAGCTCGAGGCCTCCGGTCGCGGCGCTCCAGCCGATGAGCCCCGGCAGCGCGCCGGGCACCGCTCCGACGAGCGTGGCCAGGTAGGACCGCCGCTTGAGCGGGGTGTAGACGAAGACGTAGAGAAGGGCGGAGAGCGCCGTGAGCGCCGCCGCGAGCCACGCGACCGTCGCGATCAGCCAGACGACGCCGACCACGAGGAGCGCCGAACCCCAGGCCAGCGCCCGGCCGGCCGGCATGCGACCCGACGGAATCGGACGCTTCGCCGTGCGCTTCATACGGGCGTCGAGGTCGCGTTCGGTGTACTGATTGAGCGCGAGGGCGCCCCCGGTCGCGAGGCCCACGCCCACGAGCGTGTGCAGCACCGGCATGAACTCCGGCCGCCCACCCGATGCGACGTAGAAACTCGTGCCCGCGGTGATCATCACGAAGCCCGCGATGCCCGGTTTCGTGAGTTCGTAGTACGGCCGGAGAGGTCCAGGAGAAGGCATGGTGCCTGAAACTATCAGCTTCGGCGGCTTGTACTAGTCGGAAGCATGGACACCGCGAACGGAGCGCCCGGATCGAACCACGAGCGCCGGCGAAAGGAACGCGTCATCTGGCGTCGTTCCTTCCTGGCGGCCGTGGTGGCGCACCTGATGCTGTTCCTCTTCTGGCGCGCGGATCGACCGTTGCCTTCGCCCTATTCGGCGGCGGGGCCGCGTGCGGGCGACGATCGCGCGGCCGCGGGTGCCATGCAGACCGTGCGTCTCACGACGCCCCAGCGGGTCGCGATTGTCCCACCGGAGATCCCCCTGCCGACCCTCGACCCGGTCGAGCCCGTCGAGTTCGATGAAGAGATCGGGCTCGAGGCCATGAGCATGACCGGCCTCGACCTCGGGTCGCTCGAGGGACCGGGGCGCGAGGACGGCACGGGCCTGGGAGACGGCGGTACGGCCGACGAGGGGCGTTTCCGCATGACGCCCCCGAACCCGCGCGGCATGATCATTCCGCCGTCGAGCGACCGGCTTCGGGGGCGCGAAGTCGAGGTCTG
>CBFGQV010000454.1:0-2088 GCA_965651045.1 uncultured bacterium | reverse complement strand
GGGCAGAGCACGACCTGCGTGTGCACCTCCATGTCGTGCTCGGCGAAGGTGCGAAGGAGCTCCAGAATGAGTCCCGCGCGCTCGTTCTTGAGCAGATCGATGCGCACCTGGGGCTCGGTCGCGTGCACGCTCACGTAGAGCGGCGAGATGCGCTGGTCGATCAACCGCTGGATCCCCTTCGGACCCAGGTTCGTGAGCGTGACGTAGCTGCCGTAGGTGAACGACAGCCGGAAGTCGTCGTCGCGGAGCCAGAGCGAGTTCCGCACCCCCTCGGGGTTGCCGTCGATGAAGCAGAACACGCACTTGTTGGCGCACTCGCGAATCGTGTCGGGCGCGGGCACGATGCCCAGCGCCTCGCCCGGATCGCGCGCGATCTCGTAGATCACGCCCTCGCCCCGCTCGTTGACGGTCTCGAGTTCGAGTTCCGGCTCGGCCAGCAGGAAGGTGAGGTCGATGTTGTCGCGCACGCGCTCGCCGTTGATGCGAACGATGCGCGAGCCGATCTCGAGCTCGAGTTCCTCGGCGATGGTGCCGGCTTCGATTCCGGCGATGCGAACCACGATGGGGCTCCCGACTTGGAGTTCGGGGGATCTCCGCGTCGGCGAGACCCCCCTGGTAGAGCCCTTAAGTGTAACCGTGGCGGCGGGGCGCCTCAATCCAGGGGCCGCACGCTCGAACCCGTCCAAGCCTCCCTCCCCCGCGCCCGGAACCCCACGCCGCCCACCCGCGTAGAGGTGTTGTGCGACAACGCGCCCGTTGGGTCGTGGGTCGATGAGGGTGGAGAGGCGGAAACGGGGACTTCGAGACACGAGAGGTGAGCCTGTGCGCGGACGGGCGTGGGAGGTCTTATCGGCGGTGGCCCTGATGGCGTGGGCCGCGACCGCCTGCGAGGAGATCGAGCAGGTCCGGGACGAATGGCGGCCCGAGACGCCGCACGAGGCGTACCTCAAGTCGCTCCACGACGCGGGGCTCGCCGAGACGGCACTGGCACGCGAGTGGGTCGCAGAGGCCGAAGAGGCCTTGCGGGACCCCCGCCCCGTCGACCTGCCCTTTCGCGAGGACGGCTTCATCGCGCCGGGTGACCCGGCGGCGGTCGGCTACCGCTTCTCGCTCCGCCGTGGTCAACGGCTCGACGTGGAGCTCTCGGTCGATTCCGATGAAGAGACCCGCGTCTTCCTGGAGATCTTCCGTCTGCCCGAAGATCCGGCCGATCCTGCGCGCCCCCTCGAGCGCGTCGACTCGACCGACGGCGGGTTCACGTACGAGCCCTACCGCGCCGGCGAGTATCTGGTGCGCGTCCAGCCCGAGTTGCTCCGGGGCGGCAGCTATCGGCTGACGCTCGGCGTCGATCCGGCGCTCGCCTTTCCGGTCGAGGGCCGCGGCATGCCCGACATCGGCAGCGTCTTCGGCGACGCGCGCGACGGCGGCCGCCGGAGCCATCACGGGGTCGACATCTTCGCGCCCCGGGGCACCCCCGTGATCGCTTCGGTGCCGGGCGTGGTGAGCCGCGCCAACGTCACCAACCTGGGCGGCAAGGTCGTGTGGCTCCGCGACGAACGCATGGGCCGGAACCTCTACTACGCCCACCTCGACTCGCAGCACGTGTCGCGGGGGGATCGCGTCGCGGTCGGCGACACCGTCGGGTTCGTGGGCAATTCGGGCAACGCCATCACCACCCCGCCCCACCTGCACTTCGGCATCTACCAGCGGGGCGAGGGCCCGATCGACCCGTACCCGTTCGTGCGGCCCACGGTCGGGCGCCTGCCCGCGCTCCTCGCCGACGCGGGTGTGCTCGGCGCCGACGTCCTGGCGCGCGACGAGGGGCTGCGGGTGCGGCCCGGTCCCGACGACGACGGGCCGGTGCTCACCGAGTTGCCGCGCCACGCGCACCTGCGGGTGCTCGGCGGGAACGACGACTGGTTCCGCGTGCGGCTGCCCGACGGGCGCGAGGGGTACGTGGCCAGCCGGCTGACGGTCCGGGCGAACGGCCCGGTCGACCGGCTGGTCGCGACGTCCGAACGGGCGGCCACGTCGGCGCCCCTGCCCGGCTCGCCCCTCGTCGAGGTGGTGCCGGCCGGCGCCGATCTG
>CBFGQV010000453.1:0-2103 GCA_965651045.1 uncultured bacterium | reverse complement strand
GGTGCCTGGGGATTCCCGGTGAGGAGCGCGAGCGGTTGGACCTCGATATCGAGCCCGCCGCGCGAGCCTTCTTGCGGGGGCACGGCGCCGCCGCGGACGGCCCGGTACGTCAGGAGCGAGCCGGCGAGCGAACCCACCGCCGACGTGGCCAGGTAGAGCGTGGCATCGCTCGACCCGTCGTCGAACAGGTAGGTGAGGCCCATCGCCGCCGCGCCGCCCGCGAGATGGCCGGCGAGCACGAGAAGCCCGTCGCCGGGCGTGAGCTCGCCTCGCATGCCGTAGCGGTGGCCGGCGACGAGGCCGGCCCCCGCGCCCGCCACGAGCAACCCGGCGAAGGCACGTTCATCGTCGTAGCCACCGTCGCCGAGGGCCGCGTATGCCAGGGGGGCGACCAGTTGCGCACCCAGCAGGCCCGCGGACTGCAACACGCGCACATCGCCCCGTCCGACGACTCGGTTGCGCGCGTGGCGCGCCGCGAGCGCCACACCCGCGGCGCCGAGCCCGAGCCCGAGCGCATGCCCACCCCTGGTGGCTTCGGAGCCCGAGCTCTCGCAGAGGTCGCCGGAGCACTCGAAGTCCGCCTCGTACAGCCCCAGCGCGTAGGCCGTCGTGAACGCGCCGGCGAGCGCGAAGTCTCCGAGCGCGCCGGCCAGCGAGACCCGGCCGATGTCGTGGCCGGCGGCCGACGCGTACCCGTAGCCCGCGAGCCCGGTGAGCGCGCTGCCCACCACGCCGAGCCCGTTGCGTACCCTCGACCGGTTGTCGTCCGCGGCCTCGAGCCCGAGCAGGTCGCCGAGCACCGCGCCGAACACGATGCCGCGCGTGCCGCCCCAGGTCGCGCCGGCCTGCGCGGCCCGCGAGACGGGCCGTGAGCGGGTCGCGAGATAGGGCACGAGAAACGACGCCCCGGACGTGAGCAGGTAGCCCGCGACGATGGCGCGATCGTCGGTGGCGCCGAGCGCGTCGGGCACCGCCCACCCGTAGTATCCGAGCCCCAGAAGGGTGCTCGTGAGCACGACGCCCCCGCGTCCTTCGCGATCGACGACGCCGGCCATGCCGCGCGCGGCGAAGGCGGTCGCGATGGCCTCGCGAAGCGCCGCGACACCCCGGGAGTCCAGCACGCGGCGTTCCCGCACCTCTTCACCGCCGCGCCGCATCACGAGCTCGAGCACGCGGGTCTCGCCGCCGTCCGCCGGACGCAGCAGCGTCGCCGAGACGAACCCGGACAGTTCGGGAAAGAGGTTCAGTTCACGCCGGGTCGCGGCGTCGAGCACGACGATGCCTCGCTCCGGGTCGAGCGCGACGACGGTTTCCCGCACGGTCGCGCCGGGGGGCAGCTGCGCAGCCGCGGGCGAGGCGACGGCCAGACCTGCGCATGCGGCGAGCGCGCAGCCGAAGGCCAAGCGATTCATACGCGCTCCAGCACCATCGCCACGCCGAGACCGCCGGCGGCGCACACGGTGGCGAGACCGAACTCGACGTCGCGCCGCACCATCTCGTTCAGGAGGGTCGTGACGACCCGACCGCCCGTTGCGCCGAAGGGGTGCCCGACCGCGATCGACCCGCCCATCACGTTGATTCGGTCCAGGTCGGGGTGGCCGATGCGCCCGGCGAGCCCGAGCCGCTCGCGGGCGATCTGGTCCGAGTCCAGCCACTGAAGGTTGGAGAGCACCTGCGCGGCGAACGCCTCGTGCATCTCCATCAGTCCGATGTCCTTCATCGAGAGCCCCGCGCGCTCGAGCGCCACCGGAATCGCGAGCACCGGCCCCTGAAGGAGCTGCGTGCCCGGATCGAGCGCCGCGTAGGCGTAGCTCCTGATTCGTCCGAGCACCGGGCGCCCCTCGGCGCGGGCGCGCTCGTCCAGCATGAGCAGAACGGCCGATGCGCCGTCGGTCAGGGGCGACGCGTTGCCGGCGGTCACCGATCCGTGGGTCCGGTCGAACACCGGCGAGAGCGCCGCCAGCTTCTCGGCGCTGGTGTCCAGGCGAATGCCGTTGTCGCGCACCACGACGTCTTCGTAGGTCGGGGGCACGTAGACGCGCGCCAACTCGTCGGTGAGCCGGCCGTCGTCGGTGCCCTCGGCCGCGCGCACGTGCGAGCGCA
>CBFGQV010000452.1:0-2119 GCA_965651045.1 uncultured bacterium | reverse complement strand
ATACGTGGTACAATCCGTGGCTCGCACCGGACGTCCCTCGCTCCGCTCCTGCGTGTTCGCTTCGACCCCTGCCCGAATGAACGAACTGCCTGTCGGAATCATCGGTGCCGGCCCTGCCGGAATGGCCATGGGTGCGGCGTTCGGCCGAAAGGGAATCCCCTTCCGGATTCTCGACGCCGGCCGCCGGTTCGGGGGCATCTGGGACATCGGTCGCACGGCCACTCCCATGTACGAGACGGCGCACTTCATCTCGTCCAGGACGAGGTCGGCGTTTCCGGGCCACCCGATGCCCGACGACTACCCGGACTACCCGAGGCACGACCTCGTTCTCCGCTACCTGGAGGACTACGCGACGCAGCATGCGCTCGCCCCGCACACGCGCTTCGGTGTCGAGGTTGTGCGGGCCGAGCGCGACGGGCCCGCGGGTGCGGCGGGGGGCACGTGGCGGGTCACGCACGCGAGCGGCGAGGTCGAACGCTTCGCCGCCCTGTGCGTCGCGACCGGCGCCAACTGGTTCCCACGCGAGCCGACCTATGCCGGCGCCTTCGACGGCGAGGCATGGCACGCCTTCCGGTACCGGGGTCCGGGGGATTTCCGTGGCCGCCGCGTGCTCATCGTCGGCTGCGGCAACTCCGCGGCCGACCTGGCCTGCGACGCGGCGGTCGTGGCGGACCACGCGAGCATCAGTGTTCGGCGCGGCTACCGGTTCGTGCCCAAGTACGTGTTCGGCAAACCCGCCGACGTTTTCGCGCATACGGGTCCGAAGCTCCCGCCGTGGCTCGAACGGCGGCTCTTCCAGGTCCTGCTCGACCGCGTGCTGGTCGGCGACGTGACGCGCTTCGGGCTGCCGCGCCCCGACCACGACCTGCTCGCCTCGCACCCGGTCATGAACACCCGCATGCTGCATCACCTGGGGCACGGCGACCTCGTCGCCCGGCCCGACATCGAGCGGCTGGACGGTGAGCGCGTGCGCTTCGCCGACGGTACGTCGGAGGCGTTCGACCTCATCGTGTGGGCCACGGGGTACGAGCGGCGGGTACCGTTCCTCGAGGGCGAGCCGCTCGAGCCGCAGGCCCCGGACGGGGGCGGGCTCTACCTCAACCTGTTCTCACGGTCGCGTCCCGACCTCTTCTTCCTGGGCGTTTTCGAGACCGACGGGGCCGCGTTCCCGCTCCTGGGGCTCCAGGCCGAACTCGTGGCCGAGCACCTCGCGGCCCACCTCGACGACCCCGACCTGGCCCGGCGGCTCGACGAGCGCCGGACCCGGGAATCCCCCGACCTCAAGGGCGGACGCCGCTACCTCGACACGCCGCGCCACGCCTGGTACGTGCAGTTCGACGCCTACGAGGCGCTGCTCGACGACGAGCTCAGGCGGGCCAGAGCCAGCCGAACACCCCGGCGGTGAGCAGGGCGTAGAGCAGCGCGTCGAAGAGGCACTTCACGGTGTGGGACCAGGGTTTTCCGAACCAGATCGAGTCCGAGATGCCGCCGAACCCGTACGCCAGCCAGGTCGCCGTCCCGACCACCTGGAAGACGCCCAGGTAGTGGGCGCCCGGCGCGAGGGTGCGCGACGCCAGGTACGCGACGAAGAACGACACCACGAGGTAGAAGACGAAGCTCTGCACCAACGCGGGTCCCATGGTCGGCGGGCCCGCCTTCTTCATCGTCACGATGGCGACCGGACCCTCGACCATCCGGGCCTGGAACGCGGGGTCCTTCATCGCTTCGGCGCCCTGGGCGTAGGGAATCGTATAGACCCCCGCCGCGACGCCCCGCAACGTCGCCCGCGCGGCTTCCTCGTCGGGCAGTTTCTGGTAGTCGGAGCGGTGGTGCGGGAGCGCCATCCAGACGAGGGCGCTCGCGACGAAGACCACCGCGGCCGAGACGAGCATCGGGAGCCAGAGCGACGACAGGGCGACCATGAGCCTCTCACCGTTGGAGGGGTTGGACGCGGACGGCGCCCCTCGGACGCCGTCCGCCGTCGCACTCTCTAGGGCCCCCGCTCCGGGCGGGCAAGGGTTTTCTCTCGGGGCGCCGCTCAGACCCCGCCCAGCACGATGCCCTCGAGGCCGAGGCGGCGGACCTCGGCGTTGAAGGCCTCAACCTCGTCGTCCAGCGC
>CBFGQV010000451.1:0-2133 GCA_965651045.1 uncultured bacterium | reverse complement strand
AACGGCGGGCCCGGTCACCCGCCAGCGCCGCATCGACCTCCGCCCCCGCAGCACGAAGCTGCACGAGCCGCCGGCCACCCCCAAACACCTCGTAGCCCGCCTGAAGCTGTGCCGTGTAGCTCTCGGAGACGAGCTGCCCGGTGGTCTGGTCGAAGCGCTGGTTGCTCGAGTTCGAGTAGATGCCGTTGGCGGAGAGCGTCGGCAAGAGCGCTCCCCGGGTCTGCATGCGGTCGGCCCGAGCGACATCGACGGCCGCCGCCGCGGCCACCGAGGCCGGGTTGTGAACGAGCGCCTGCTCGATGGCTTCGTCGAGGGTGAGCACGACGGGTTCCTGTTGGGCGCCGAGCGAGCTCACACCCAGGAGAAGAGACGACGCGACGAACGTCGATATGCGTACGGGGACCATGGACCGCCGGATGAGAGCACTCGAAGAAACCCACGAGCTCGCGCGCCCGCGCGATTCGGGGCTACGAGTTCAAGGACCCGCGACCCACCCGCAGGGTTGAGCCGGGGGGCACGGGCGAGACGACGTCTACCCCGCGTAGAGGCCGGGGCTCCCTTCGAGCTCGCGGCGGCGCTCAACCGTCGCGGAGCGCCTCGGTCGGCTCGATGCGCAGGCCCCGACGGGCGGGCACGAGGCACGCGACCAGCGCCACGGCCCCGAGGAGCACCGCCATGCCCAGGTACAGCGTCGCGTCGTACTGGAAGCTCGGGCGTCCGTGATCGGCCCAACCGAGCGCGAGCGCGATGGCGAGCCCGGCCGCGACCCCGAACGCGATCCGGCCGAGGGTGCGCGACAGCATGGCCGAGACGATGCTCGACGGGGTCGCACCGAGTGCGGCCCGGATGCCGATCTCACGGGTCCGGCGCTGGACCGTGAACGCCATCAGTGCGTAGATGCCCGAGGTCGAGAGCAGCAGCGCCACCGCCACACCCGTCAAGACCATCGCGGCCAGCACGAGTCCGACCTTCTGGTCTTCGTGGGCGAGGCGGTCGAGGCTGTTCACCTGCTGCACGCGCAGAGCCGGGCTGGTCTGGAGCACGATCTCGCGCAGCCGGGGCTGCAGCACGAGCGGGTCGCCCGACACACGCGCGGCGATCGTGAACGAGGCCAGCCGGCCGGCCGGGACGGGCTCGTAGACCATGGCCTGAGCGCCGCCGGTGGCGAGGGGATTCACGCCGAGGTCCTCGACCACCCCCACGATCTCCTGCCAGGGATTCGGTTCGCCGCCCGGACGCACGGCCACGCGAACGAGACGCCCCACGGCGCTCCGCCCGCCGAGAATCTCGTCGACGAAGGAACGGTTGACGACCACCGCCCGGGTCTCGAGGTCGGCCTCGGTGAAGGTGCGGCCCGCGGTCGCCGGTACACCGAGCGCTTCGAAGAAGCCGACGGCCACGAACGAGCCCCAGCCACGCCATCCCCACGACTCGGAACTCGACGAGGGCAACCCTTCGACGTCGAACCGCCGCAGGGCGGGTATCTGCCCGGGCATCGCGGCGGCCAGGGTGACACCCCTCACGCCGGGTTCGGCCCGGAGTCGGTCGAGAAGCTCGTGCTGGGCCTCGGCGAGGCGCGCCCGCTCGAGCGCCGTGTCGGCGAGCTGCGCCTCGGACCAGGTCGGCATCGCGTCGAAGGCGAGCTCGGCGGCCAGGACCTCGTGCGCCGCGAAGTTCACCTCGCTGGGCAGGAGGCCGCGCACGTTGGACCCGTCGAGAAGGGGCGGCATGACGCAGATCGAGAGCGCGACCTGCGCCACGATGATTCCGGTCCAGAGGCCACCGGCCGGTGCGACCCCGCCGGGAGCCGAGCGATGCAGGTCGGGCCGAAGGTCACCCCGTCCGACCCGGACGGCCGGCAGCACGCCGACGATCACGGCGCAGGCGACGGCGAGCCCCGCCGTGAACAGCACCGTCGCGGTGTCGGGTCGGAACGAGAACCAGAACGGAAAGCCGATCATCTCGTCACCGGGGCTTCCGGCCACGGCCGCGAACACACGGAAGCCCACGACCAGCAGGCCCAGCGCGGCGACCGCCGCGAACGAGGTCAACACCAGCGCCTCGACGAAGAGCTGAAACACCATGCGGCGTCGGCTCGCCCCGAGCGCACCGCGCACCGCGAGCTCGGCCTCG
>CBFGQV010000450.1:0-2138 GCA_965651045.1 uncultured bacterium | reverse complement strand
GACCTCACGGCGCGCGACTTTCCGAGCGTCGGCCCGGATCGCTTCAACATGCCCGCGCCGCTCTTCTACGCCGCGCGGCTCGGGTTCGGCTGGTCGCGACCGCGAAACCCGGTGCTCGGCAGCGAGTACGCGGGCGAGGTCGACGCCGTGGGCCCGGGGGTCACGACCTTCGCACCCGGTGACCGTGTGCTGGGGTACCGCGGGCAGCGCATGGGGGCCTACGCGGAGTATCTCGTCGAGAAGGCCGGCGGCATGGTTGCGCGCATGCCCGACGGCGTGGCGTTCGAGGACGCCGCGGTCCTTCCGTACGGGGCCACCACGGCGCTCGCGCTCCTCGAGGCGGTCGGGCTCCGCTCGGGCGAACGCATTCTGGTCGTGGGGGCGTCAGGCTCGATCGGCATGGCGGCGGTCCAGCTCGCACGAACGCTCGGGGTGCGGGTCGACGGGGTCGCGGGCCCCGCGAACCAGGAGCTGGTGCGCGATCTGGGGGCGGAACAGGTCCTGGACCACACCCGTGACGACCCCACATCCGGCGAGCCTCGCTACGACGTGGTTCTCGACGTTCGGGGGCGCCTCGGCTTCGACCGAGCGCGCCGGGTGCTGACACCCCGGGGCCGGTACATGCCGGTCAGCTTCAAGACCCCCTTGATCGTGGCGGCCCTGCGCACGCGCCGCTCGACCGGTCAGCGGGTACGCATCGCGCTCGCGCCCGAGCGGCCCGAAGGCCTGGTGCGCGTGGCGGCGCTCATGGCCGACGGCAGCCTGCGCGCGTTCCGCGGCCGGACCTTCGATCTGCTCGAAGCCGCCGCCGCGCACCGCTACGCCGAAGCGGGCCACAAGTCGGGGCATCTTGGACTACGCGTCTGAACCGAACGCCTCCGGATCGGCCACGATCTCGACCGGCGGAACCACCCTGAGCGCGGCGCCCGGCTCGTAGAGAATCACCAGGTCGAGCGTCGTGTGGGCGCTCAAGTCGGGCACCAGCGTTTCCCCCCCGACCACGAAGCCCAGGCGAGGGCGGCCCTCCATCGTGACCACGGGCCAGCCCGCCTGCTCAAGCAGCTCACGCGACGTCGCCCGGTAGAACATCAAATCGTCGGCCACGACCGCCGCATCGTCGTCGGGCAGCGAGTCGAGCGCGGCGGCGACCGTCTCGGCCGTGCCCTGCAGATAGACCGCCGTGCGCTCGGCGAAGACCCCCTCCGGCGCCGCGTCGCCCATCGCCAAGGTGCGCAGATACCCGTAGAGCTCGGCGACTTCGTCGTCGGTGAAGTGCGCGAACCGACCGAGCGCAACCTCGCGCATGAGGTCCAGCTCGACGCCCGCCATCGGCACGCCCGTGCGCATGAGCGTGCGGAACTGGTCGAGCGAGTAAGCCGCGACGACGGCGAGGCTCGGCGTGTCGCCCTCACGCCCGCGCAGGTCTTCGCCGTGGCACTCGGTGCACGCGGCCTTCGCCAGATACCGACCACGCGCGACGGTTCCGTCCGAGGCGGGCGTCGTCGCGGGGTGAACGCTCGTCATGGGGATTCCCGGTGCGAGCGGCTCGAACTCGCGCGTGACGAGCCCCAGGCGGGCCAGCGGCCCCGCGGAGAATCTCCGCTCAGGGCCCTCGACCTCGGGCTGGCTTCTCAGAAATGCGATCAGCCGGCCCAGGTCCTCGTCGCTCAGCCCGGCGAACATGAACGACGGCATGATGAAGACGCTCCGCCCGTCGTTCTTGATACCGTGCCGGATCACGCGCTCGAGCTCGGCGTCGGTGTACTCGCGAACCACCCGCGTCAGGTTCGGCGCCGTGACACGCGCGAGCAGCGGTTCGTCGACGAAGACCGAGCCCTCCATGCCCGCGTCGCCATGACACCCCGCGTAGCAGCCGAAGACTCGCGCGAGCCGCGCGCCCTCGGCGATCGACGCCGAGTCGTCGGGCACGGCGAGCGTCTCGGGCGGCACCTCGTACTCGGCCGTGATGATGCGCTGGCTGAGCGCATAGAGCGCGCCGAGGCCGAGCACGACGAGCGCGCCCGCGCCGAGCAGGATCACGCGCACCACGCGACCGGCCCTCATGCGGCCCCCACCGCCGTCCTCGCGGCTCGCCGCAGGCCGTCCGGGTCGAAGCCCACGATGCGCTCCGCCTCCTG
>CBFGQV010000449.1:0-2156 GCA_965651045.1 uncultured bacterium | reverse complement strand
CCGATGCCGAACGAGAGCGCGTCTTCGTGCACGATCACGACCTTGTTGGTCTTCTTGACCGACGCCGCCACCGTGTCCATGTCGAGCGGGCTTAGGGTGCGCAGGTCGATGATCTCGGTGCTGATGCCGTGTTCGGATTCGGCCTGGCGCGCGGCGTCGAGCGAGCGCTTCACCAGCGCGCCGCAGGTCACCACGGTCAGGTCGGTGCCTTCGCGCACCACCTTCGCCTTGCCGAACGGAATCATGAAATCCCGCCCCGGATAGCGCCCCTTGTTGTAGACCTGCCGGTAGAGGTGCTTGTGCTCGAGGAAGAGCACCGGGTCGTCCGAACGGATCGCCGTCCGGAGCAGCCCGTTCGCGTCTTCGGCGGTGGCGGGAATCACCACCCGGAGCCCCGGGCAGTGCGTGAAGAGGCTCGCGCCCGTCTGCGAGTGGTAGATGGCACCGCCCTTGAGGTACCCACCGTAGGTCGTGCGCACCACGACGGCCGAACTCCAGGCGCCGGCCGAGCGGTAGCGCATGGTCGCCAGCTCGTTCCGTATTTGCTGCATGGCCGGCCAGATGTAGTCGAAGAACTGGATCTCGACCACTGGCTTCATGCCACGAAGCGCCATGCCCACGGCGCGCCCCACGATGTTCGCCTCCGCCAGGGGCGAGTTGTAGACGCGGTCGCTGCCGAAGCGCGTCTGGAGGCCGTGCGTCACCTTGAAGACGCCGCCCTTGCCCTTGACCTCGGCGAGCGCCTCTTCACGGCTGGCGTCGGCGACGTCTTCGCCGAAGACCACGATGCGCGGGTCGCGCTCCATCTCGTCACGCAGGCACGCGTTCAGCAGGTCGACCATGGTGAGCTCACGGTCGTCTTCGTAGGCCGGCGAGTCTTCGGTGTCGAAGTCGGCCGACGTCGGATCGACCTCCATGCTGAACAGGTGGTCGAGCGCGGTCTCCGGCTCGGGCTGCGGGTGCTCGAGCGCCTCGTCGGCGGCGTCGGCGACGGCCTGCTTCGCCTCGGCCTCGATCTCGTCGAGTTCGTCTTCGGTCGCGAGGCCCGCCTCGAGCAGCCGCTCGCGCATGCGCCGCAGCGGATCACGCTTTTCCTGGGCCTCGCGCTCGGCCGCGGGCCGATACATGCGCTCGTCGTCGGACATCGAGTGCGAATAGGGCCGCGTGCAGTGCGCGTGCAGGAGCGCGGGACCGCGGCGCGCCCGGCAGTGCTCGACCAGCTCGCCCGCCACGCGGTGCGTGTCGATCACGTCGGTGCCGTCGCACTCGCGAATGAGCAGATCGGGGAATCCCGTGAGCAGGCGCGACACGCTGCCGCCGGCGGTCTGCACCTCGACCGGCACGCTGATCGCGTACTCGTTGTCTTCGACGATGAAGAGCACCGGCAGCTTGAGGTTGCAGGCGGTGTTCATCGCCTCCCAGAACTCGCCCTCCGACGTGGTGCCGTCGCCCGTCGTGCAGATCACGATTTCGTCGTCCGAGAAGTCCTTCACGAGCTCGGCGAGCCCCTCGACCCGCGACGCCCGGAGCCCCGCCTCGGCGGCCCCCACCGCCTGCAGGAACTGCGTGCCCGTGGGCGACGACGTGCTCGCCATGTGGTAGCGAACGTCGCCGTAGTGGGCGGGCATCTGCCGGCCTCCCGATGCCGGATCGTCGGCCGCCGCCACGGCCTGCAGCATGTGGTCGAGCGCGGTCTGGCCGATCGACAGCGCGAAGGCCCGGTCCCGGTAGTAGAAGAAGTACCAGTCCTTCGAGGGATCGGTGTGCGCCGCCACCGCCACGCCGATGGCTTCGTGCCCGGCGCCCGAGATCTGGAAGAAGATCTTGTTCTGCCGCTTGAGCGACATCTCGCGGTCGTCGATGAAGCGCGAGGTCAGCATCGTGCGGTAGAACGCCAGAAGCTGCTCGCCCGTGAGGCCGGCGAAGTCTTCCGTCGCCAGCGTCTCGGTCTGCTCGCGGGTGTCGGTGGCCATGCGAAGCGGGTTGGGGGAAACGGGGATCGGGTCCCGGTAAGATAGCCCGTCCCCCCCGCGTCACTCCACCCGGAGCGTCCGGACCGGGTCGGTGCGGGCCGCGCGGCGCGCGGGGAGCCAACTCGCCAGCGCCGCCGTCGACAGCAGCAAGGTCGCGGCCGTCGCGAGCGTCAGGGGGTCGCC
>CBFGQV010000448.1:0-2160 GCA_965651045.1 uncultured bacterium | reverse complement strand
AGGAGACGGCGCCCCCCGTCGTGCTCCAGGAGCTGCTCGCGACGCTCTACGAACGCCACGGCTTCAGGGGCAATCGCGACGCGTACTACGATCCGCGAAATTCCTTTCTGAACGACGTGCTTGATCGTCGCCTGGGGATTCCCCTCACGCTCGGCATCGTGCTGCTCGAGGTCGCCTGGCGGCTCGGGTTGCCGGTCGAGGGGGTCAACTTTCCGCACCACTTCCTGGTTCGGTACCGGGGCGACGCGCTCGACCTGCTCATCGATCCGTTCGACGGCGGGCAGGTGCGTTTCGAAGATCAGGCGCAGGAGTTTCTCGATCGCGTCTATGGCGGCATGGTGCGCGTGCGCCCGTCGTTCCTGAGGGCCGCGAGCCGGCGCGACATGCTCGTGCGGTTACTCACCAACCTGAAGGGCCTCTATCTGAACGTCGGCGACGACGAGCGCGCCGCCGCCGCCCTCGAGCGCATCTTGCTGCTGCGCCCCGACGCTGCCACGGAGCGGCGCATGCTGGGGCTCGTGTTGGCGCGGCTCGGGCGGGTGGAGGAAGCCGCCGACCACCTGCGGGCCTTCCTCGCCGACGAGCCCGACTCGCCCGAAGCGGCGCGCGTGCGCGAGGTGCTCGGCGAGCTCGACCAGGACCCCCTACGACACGACGATTCGGCATGATGAGAACGTTGCACGACGAAGCCTCCGCGGTCTGGGGCACCCTGCGGGGTGCCGAGGTGCCGCGTCGGTATGCAGATCCCGCGGGCGAGTATGCCGCGGCGCACGAGGGCCTCGCGGTGCGCGACCGCTCGCACCGCCTGCGCCTTCGCTTCGACGGGCGGCAACCCGCCGCCATGCTGACGGGCGTGATCACGGGACGCATGCCCGCCGCGCTCGAGCGACCGGTGAGCGAGGTGGTGGCGGGGCGAGCCGAGCCGAGCGCCGTACTGACGCCCAAGGCGCGTTTCGTCGCGGAGATCCGCCTCTGGCGAGATGCGGGCGACGACGGGGCCGGCGGGGCCGGCGGGGCCGGCGAGGCCTTCGTGGCCGACGTACCGAGAGCCGCCGCCACCTCGCTGCGGGAGCATCTGGCGCGTTACCTGCCGCCCCGCTTCATCGCGACCCACGACGTCACCGACGAGACGGGCATGCTCACCGTGCTCGGCCCCGAGGCGTCGGCGTGGCTCGCCCGTGAGGCGCTCGGCCTTCGCGTCGGCACGGAAGAGCTCGACGCACTCGCCGAGGGGGATCTCCGGGCGGTCGGCGAGGTCACGGTGATTCGCTCGGGCGAGGTGTCCGTGCCGGCGTTCGATGTGGTGGCCCCGTCGTCGTCGATCCGTGCGCTCTGGCGCCGGCTGCTCGAGAGCGGCGCGGCGCCGGTCGGCTCGGGTGTCTGGGAGGCGCTTCGCCTCGAAGCGGGGCGTCCGGCGTTCGGCGCCGACATGGACCCCGACACCCTGATGCCGGAAACGGGGCTGGTCGGGCGCCTGGTCGACCACGCGAAAGGGTGCTATACCGGCCAGGAAGTGGTGGTGCGCATACGCGATCGCGGGCACGTGAACCGTCAGCTCCGACGGTTTCGGGTCACCGAGGGGCCGACGCCCGCTCCGGGCGCCGAACTCTGGCACCCGGACCACGACCGCGCCGTCGGGGTGGTCACGTCCGCCGCCGAATCCCCACGCATGGGTACACTCGCGATCGGCTACCTGCGACGTGAGGTCGAGCCGGGAAGCGAGGTCCGGGTCGGATCGCCCGAGGGCTCGCGCGCCCGGGTCGAGGCGCTATAGTGCCCGTTCGGACCCCCCACCCACCGTTCTGGAGCAGCCCACGATGACTACCCGCCGCACCTTTCTGCGCGCCGCCTCGGGTGCGCTCGGCCTCGCCGCCGCCGCGCCCTTCGTAAACCTTCGCCGGCACCGTCTGTTCGCGTGGAGCGACGACGAGTACAGCCAGCGCTGCATCGACCTGGTCACGGGCTCGCTGGTGATCGACATGCTGGGCCTTCTGAGCCTGAACGGCGAGGTGCAGAGCCGGTGGGGGCCCGCGCTCGAGCACATGTCCGACGACGACATCGCCGAGTTCCGCGCGTCGGAGATCGACGTCTTCCATGTCGCGTATGGGCTCGGGGGGCGCACGCAGGACGACGCGTACGTGAACGCGCTGGCCTACGTCG
>CBFGQV010000447.1:0-2212 GCA_965651045.1 uncultured bacterium | reverse complement strand
CGCATGCGACGCGCGGCATCGAGCTGCAGCTCGCGAACCTGCGCGTCGACCATCGCTTTCGGCAGTTCGATCTGGTTCGCCGCGATGATGCCGTCCATCACCTGCTTCTTGAGTCGCGCGCGCACGGCATCGGCCAGCTCGCGCTCCATGTTCTCTTTGACTTCCTCGCGCAGCTGCTCCATGCCGCCCTCTTCGATGCCGAACGACTTGGCGAACTCATCGTCGAGATCCGGTAGACGGCGCTCCTCGACGGATTTGATCTTGACCTCGAAACGGGCCTGCTTGCCGGCCGTCCCTTCGGGATAATTCTCGGGGAACGTGAGCTCGACGATCTTTTCTTCGCCCGCACGGGTGCCCAAGAGCGCCTTCTCGAAATCTTCGAGCATTCGGCCCTCGCCGAGCACGATGGCGACGTCCTCGCCCTTGCCGCCGTCGAACGCCAGCCCGTCGATCGTGCCCTCGAAATCGACCGTCACACGATCGGTGTCGCGCGCTTCGCGCTCGACGGGCGCGTACTGCGCGCGCTGCTCGCGCAGGTTCTCGATCATCGCATCGATGTCGGCCGGCGTGACTTCCGCCGCGGGACGCGACAACTCCATTCCTTCCACGCCCTTGAGGTCGATCTCGGGAATGATCTCGAAGACGGCGCGATACTTGAGGTCGCCACCTTGGTCGAGATTGAGCGGCTCGATCTTCGGTCCGGCCGCAGGCGTGAGCTTCTCCTGCTCCACGGCTTCCGCGAAGCTCTCCTGGAGCACGTCGCCGAGCACTTCCTGGCGCACTTGATCGCCGAATTGCTGGCGCACGACTTTGACGGGCACCTTGCCGGGCCGGAATCCCTTCAAGCGAACCGTCCGACTCAGCTTCTGCAGCCGTTCATCGACCGCCTTCTCGATGCGTTCCGCGGGAACCTGCACTTCCATCCGGCGCTCGAGGGTGCCGATCGCTTCTACCGAGACCTGCATTTAACAACCTCTCAAAAACTGGGCTGTAGACCGTAGGCTCTAGGCTGCAGACCAGAATATTTCTTGAATCTCTCTGACTTACAACCCACAGCCTAGAGCCCACAACCTAATGCTTGGTGCGAAAGGAGGGACTCGAACCCTCACGGGGTTACCCACTGGAACCTAAATCCAGCGCGTCTACCAGTTCCGCCACTTTCGCGAATTTTGGGCCCCTCGAACAGCCGTAAACGGCCGGTCGGCGCGGGGCGGCGGAGTATACCTGAGGGAAGATCGGTGACGGTTGCCAGTTGACGGCCGAGAAGGACGCGGGCGCCGCTGTGCCGTCAACTGTCAACCCGGAGGATGAGGTGGTGGGCCGTATAGGACTCGAACCTATAACCAACTGATTAAGAGTCAGCTGCTCTACCAATTGAGCTAACAGCCCACGCTGTGAACGAGGGGATAGTGGCCAGGGATAGGGGGTAGTCAGAGTAGCGCCGCTCGCCTTCTGACTATCCCCTACCCCTAGTCCCTACCCCTGAAAAATGGGGTGAGCGATGGGACTCGAACCCACGACGACCGGAATCACAATCCGGGGCTCTACCAACTGAGCTACGCCCACCATCGCCACCCATCTAGGGGGTAATGATCAGGGGGCAGGGGATAGTCAGAGAGCTTCGTACGTGCCTTCGTCCTGACTATCCCCTATCCCCTGGTCATTATCCCCTTCCAATTACCCCTTGTCCCTGCCAGGGATGGCGCGCCCGGCAGGACTCGAACCTGCGACCCTCGGCTTAGAAGGCCGATGCTCTATCCAGCTGAGCTACGGGCGCGTGAGGGCATTGTACCGTGCAGCCCTCACTCGGCCGAGGCCTGCTGCGCCGGGTTCACCGTGACCACCACGCGCCGGTTCGCCGCCCGGCCGTCGCGCGTGTCGTTCGGCGCGCTCGGCTGCGTCTCGCCGTAGCTCGAGACGCCGATCCGATCGGCCGGCACCTGCAGCTGCTCGACGAGGTACTGCCGCACGGCTTCTGCCCGGCGGAGGCCGAGCCGGTCGTTGTAGTCGTCCGGACCCGTGGCGTCGGCGTGGCCGCCCACCGCGAACGACAGGCTGCCGGCCGCCGTCCCGATCGTCCCGAGCGAGGTCGTCAGCGCGTCCTTCGCCGCTTCGGACAGGTCGCTGCGGTCGAAGGCGAATCGCAGCACGATTTCCGGAATCACCGGGAGCACGGACGCGTCGTCGGGCGCCGGAGCAGGAGAGGGCGCGG
>CBFGQV010000446.1:0-2214 GCA_965651045.1 uncultured bacterium | reverse complement strand
GGCGATGTCGGTGCGCGCTCCACACACCGACGCCTCGCCGATTCCATCGAGGGCATCTTAGTGGCGGTGGCGTTCGGCGACCTGCGGTGAGCTTGCTCCGAAGCCGAACGAGACGCCGGCGCGGAAGACGACCAGGTTGGCTTCCGTGCGGTTGGGGAAGATCTCGATGCTGCCGTCCGGGTGGTCGACGATGTCCCCTTCGCGGAGGTACTCGGCGACTCCGTTGCGGTGATAGGTGGCGCCCAGGTCGATGGTGATGGGGCCGCGGGAAGTGGAGCCTACGCGGAAGCGCACGCCTCCGCCGACGCGGGTGGAGCCTACGAGGTCCGAATAGTTCCGGGTACGGTAGTGCGACTCGGTGTCGTCCAGCCCGTCGAGGCTCGAGTGGGTTGCGAAGTAGCTGAGACCGACGCCGGCGTGGAGGTAGGGGGCGATGCGGCCTCGGGCGCTCAATTCGGGGCCGATGCCGAGGTGGCCGATGCTGTTGCTCGTGTTGAGTTCGGCGCCGACCCGGCAGCCGATCGGGGGCGGAAAGCAGACGGCGCGGCTCTCGTGGCCGTAGAGTATGAAGCCGCCGTCGAGGCGGAGGGACAGGGCGCCGTCTGCCGCGAGCGGGAATCGGCCGTCGAGTTCGAGGCCGAACCCGGCGTCGACCATCTGGCCGAAGTCCCCGATGGGGTCGGCGCCGACGAGGTGGATGCCGACCCAGGCGCTCGGTGTCGGGGCATCGTGGTGGGTCTGGGAGAGGGCAGTGTGGGGGGCGAGGGTCGCGGCCAGCACCGTAAGGGCCGCGGCTCGCAGGGTGGTGCTCATGATGGGATCTCCGGTCAATCGGCTGCGCCGATGGTAGTTCGAGGGTCTGGTAGGTTGTACGTCGCGGGGCGCCCCCGGGGTTCGCGCCGAGCGGGAGACTTGACCCGCCAGCGGTGGAGGATACCCTTCGGGGCTCCGGCCTGGCACAGGCCGCACGAGGCCCCGTGTACTAGGAACGAACCGATGTCATCGATTCTCGACGAACTCTCCTGGCGTGGAATGCTCCAGGACTCGACGGAGGGCGCGGCCGCCCATCTCGCCGGCGCGCCGCGCGCGGTGTACATCGGCTTCGATCCGACGGCGTCGTCGCTTCACGTCGGGCACCTGCTGCAGATCATGGTGCTCGTCCACCTGCAGCGGGCGGGGCACCACCCGATCGCGCTGGTGGGTGGCGCGACGGGGCTGATCGGCGACCCGTCGGGCAAGAGTCAGGAGCGTCCGCTGCTCACGCTCGAGGCGATGGAGGCGAACGTACGGGGAATCCACGAGCAGCTCGAGCATTTCCTGGACTTCGAGACCTCGGTGAATCCAGCGCGAATGCGCAACAACCTGGATTGGCTCGGGCAGACGAACGTGCTGACCTTCCTGCGTGAGGTCGGGAAGCATTTCTCGGTCAACGCGATGCTTCGCAAGGAGTCCGTGCGCCGCCGGATCGAGGCCGACGAGCAGGGGATCAGCTTCACCGAATTCAGCTACCAGTTGCTCCAGGCTGCGGATTTTCTGCACCTGTTCGAGAACGACGAATGTACGGTGCAGTGCGGGGGGAGCGATCAGTGGGGGAACATCACGGCGGGGGTGGAGCTGATTCGGCGGGCTGCGGGCGGCCAGGCGTTCGGGCTCGTGGCGCCGCTCGTGACCACGGCGGCCGGCACGAAGTTCGGGAAGACCGAGGCCGGGGCGGTGTGGCTCGACCCGAACCGCACGTCGCCCTTCCGGTTCTACCAGTTCTGGATCAACACGGACGACCAGGACGCACTCCGCTACCTGCGCTTCTTCACGCTTCTGGAGCACGAAGCGATCGAGGCCCTCGACGCGGCCACAGAGCGGCAGCCTCACCGGCGCGCGGCCCAGAAGGCCCTCGCGGAGGAAGTCACCCGCCGTGTGCACGGCGAGGAGGGACTCCGGCGGGCGCTGCGAGCGACGGATGCGTTGTTCGGGGGCTCACTCGAGGGGCTCGGCGCCGACGAGATCGCCGACATCTTCTCGGATGTGCCGTCGTCCGAGGTTTCCCGGTCGGCCCTGGAGGGCGAGGCTCGAGGCGTGCTCGACCTGCTTGCCGACACTGGACTGGCGACCTCGCGTGGCGATGCGCGGCGTGCGGTCGAGGGAGGGGGCGTCTACCTCAATGGGGTCCGAGTCGATAACTCGGACCAGCGACTCGGCACGGCCGATGCGATCGAG
>CBFGQV010000445.1:0-2245 GCA_965651045.1 uncultured bacterium | reverse complement strand
GATCTCGAGCGAGCGCGCCGTGAACGGCTCGACCCGGTAGCGCACGTCGGCCGACGCCCCCTCGAGCTCGGCGGTGACCACGGCCTCGCCCGGTGCGACGCCCTCGACCGTGCCGAACCGGTCGACGCGCAGCACCTCGGGGTTCGAGCTCCGCCAGGTGAAGCTCGGCTCGGGCCGCCGGGTGCCGTCGGCGTGGTGCGCGACGGCGCGATGGCCGAGGCGCGTGCCTTCATACAGCCGCGGCGCACCGTCGGCATCGGGGTCGATCTCGACCCGCGCCACCGCGGGCCAGGCGACCTCGACCGGAATCCGGAGCTCGGCGGGGCTGGCGCCCGAGCCGGCCGGCACGACCACGGTCGCGACGATCTCGTGGCGCCCGGCCTGGAGCGCCGTCACCGATCCGCCGCGCACGCGGAGCGCCCCGCGCGGTCCCACGGTGCGCACCGGCACGTCGACCGAGCGACCCGCCGCGTCGACCGCGCGGACCTCGATCGAGGCGGTCTCGCCGGCCACGAGGGTCAGCGACGCCGGGCTCGCCTCGAGCCGGAGCGACGCGTAGTCGACGGGCGCCGCCTGCGCGGCGGCGGCGAGCGGAAGGACGAGCAACGCCACGAAGGGCAGTGCGGCGGGGCGGCGACGTGCGAATCTCAGCATCGGAGGGTCTCCCGGGGTCCCTGAAACGAGCCACCGTCACCGAGCGACGGTGGGCCGCCAACTTGTTGACGTAGGGGCCGGTGGGCAAGAATGTGCCGCACCGCGAATCCCACTCGTGCGCTCCACTTTCGAGGTCATCATGCGTGAACGACGAATCCGCCCGCGTGCGCTGCTTGCTGCACTCCTGCTTGCCGCGATCGCGCCGGCCCCCTCGGCCGCCCAGACCGAGGGCCCGAGGCTGCCCGGCATCACCACGCCCGAGGCCTTTCTGGGCTTCGAGATCGGCGCCGACTACCACCTCGCCACCTACGACCAGCTCATGGCGTACTGGGAGGTGCTCGACGCCGAGTCGGACCGCATGACGCTGCGTTCCATCGGCGACACCGAAGAGGGACGCCCGCACCTCCAGGCTATCATCACCTCGCCCGCGAATCACGGAAACCTCGACCGCTACCGCGAGATCTCGGCCAGGCTCGCGGCGGCGCGGGGGCTCAGCGAGACCGAAGCGCGCGAACTCGCGGCCGAGGGCAAGGCGGTCATCTGGATCGACGGGGGGCTCCACGCGAACGAGGTCGTCGGCGCGCAGCAGCTCATGCAGCTGGTCTACGACATGGTGAGCCTCGACGACGCCGAAACGCGCCGCTTCCTCGACGACGTGGTCCTGCTCGCGACCCACGCCAACCCGGACGGGCACGCGCTCTACGCGGGTTGGTACATGCGGCACGACGATCCCCTCGAGCGCACGACGCAGGGTGTGCCGGTGCTCTACCAGTACTACGCGGGGCACGACAACAACCGCGACTTCTACATGGCCAACCTGGCCGAGACGCGGAACATGAAC
Source organism: uncultured bacterium (assembly GCA_965651045.1). GTDB lineage: Bacteria > Gemmatimonadota > Gemmatimonadetes > Longimicrobiales > Gaopeijiaceae > Gaopeijia. Next base: position 750 of record CBFGQV010000445.1, on the reverse strand, counting down.
CGGGTGATGTACACGGAGTGGTATCCGCAGATCGTGTACAACCACCACCAGACGGGGCCCCTCGGCACGGTCATCTTCCTGCCGCCCTTCCGCGACCCCATGAACTGGTACTTGGACCCGATGCTCAAGACCTCGCTCGACCAGGTCGGCTCGGCCATGCATCAGCGCTTCATCGTCGAGGGCAAGGGCGGCAGCACCATGCGCTCGGGCGCGGGCTACTCGACCTGGTGGAACGGCGGGCTGCGCACGACGCCCTACTTCAAGAACCAGATCGGGCTGCTCTCCGAGATCATCGGGCACCCGACGCCCATGGAGGTACCATTCCTGCCCGAGAAGCAGATCTCGACGGCCGATCTGCCTCTGCCCGTTGAGCCTGGGCCCTGGCACTTCAAGCAGTCGATCAACTACTCGCAGACCGCGAACCGTGCCGTGCTCGATTACGCGTCGCGCAACAGCGAGCACCTGCTGTACAACATGTGGCGCATGGGCATGAACTCGATCGAGAAGGGCAGTGGGGATTCCTGGACCGTCCTGCCCTTCGAGGTCGATTCCGCTGCCGCGGCGGTCGGCCGCATGGGCGACCGGAGCGATTGGGAGCGGCTTCTTCGCGACCCCGCCGACCGCGACCCGCGCGGCTTCATCATCTCGGCGGACCAGCCCGACATGCAGACCGCGCGGAAGTTCGTGAACACGCTGCTCATGAACGGCGTCGAGGTGCACCGCGCCACGGCGCCCTTCACGGTGGCGGGC
>CBFGQV010000444.1:0-2302 GCA_965651045.1 uncultured bacterium | reverse complement strand
GGCCCCCTCCTCCGCGCCGGCGGGGCTGCCCGGAAGGTTGGCGACGAGCACGCGACCCCGCACGCCGACCACCCCCCGAGAGAGCACCGCGAACGGCGTCGAGGCGAGCCCCTCCCGGCGCAGGTGCTCGGCCAGCCCGGGCGCCTCGCGATCGAGCACGGAGGTCGTGGCCTCGGGGGTGACGTCGCGCGGGCCGAACCCGGTGCCGCCGGTCGTGAGCACGACGTCGAGGTCGACCGTGGAGTCGTCGCACCATGCCAGCAGCGTGCCCGTGATCGTGGCGCGATCGTCGGGTACGATCGTCTGGACCACCACGTCGAACCCGGCCTCGGCGGCCCACGAGGCCAGGCATTCGCCGCTCCGGTCCTCGCGCTCGCCCGCCGCGCAGGCGTCGCTCACGGTCAGCAGTCCGACGCGAAGAGACAAGGCCGCTACCGCCGGATCGAGCCCTCGGTGTAGAACGGCGGTCGTTGAACGACCGCGGCGACCTCCTTGTCGCGGATCACGACCGCGACCTCGGTGCCCGCCGTATGCGCACCGGTGGGCACGTACCCCATCGCGATCCCCTCGCCGAGCGACGGGCTCATGGTGCCGCTGGTGACCACCCCCGGTCCTTCGGCGGTCCGGATCTCGTAGCCCGGTCTTGGAAATCCCCGTGCCGTGAGGCGGAGGCCCACGAGACGGCGCGCGGGCCCCGACTCCTTCTGACGCCGGAGCGCCTCACGTCCGATGAAGTCGCCCTTGTCGAGCTTGGTGATCCACCCCAGCCCCGACTCGAGCGGCGTGTGTTCTTCGTCGAGGTCGTTTCCGTAGAGGGCGTATCCCATCTCCAGCCGGAGCGAGTCGCGCGCGCCGAGGCCCGCCGGCATCAGCCCGTCGTCGGCGCCCTCCTCGAGCAGCGCGGCCCAGAGGGTCGGTGCGTCGCCCGCGCCGAAGTACAGTTCGAAGCCGTCTTCGCCCGTATAGCCGGTCGCGCTGATGACGGCATTCACGCCCGCCACCTCACCCTCGGTGAAGCGGTAGTAGCCGACCCCGTCGAGGTCGCTCGGCGTGAGGCGCTGGAGAATCGCCCGCGCCTTCGGACCCTGGAGCGCGAGAAGCGCGACCTCGTCGGACCGGTCCGCGAGTTCGACGTCGAGGCCCGCCGCCTGCGCCTCGATCCACGCCCAGTCCTTGGCACGGTTCGACGCGTTCACGACGAGCATGAAGCGATCGTCGAAGCGGTAGATGATCAGGTCGTCGATGATGCCGCCCTCGGCGCGGCACATGGCCGAGTACTGAGCCTGCCCGACCTCGATACGCGACGCGTCGTTCACGGTGACCCGCTGCACCAGCGCGAGCGCGTCGGGGCCCCGCACGTCGAACTCGCCCATGTGGCTCACGTCGAAGAGCCCCGCGGCCTCGCGCACCGCCTGATGCTCGGTGGTAATGCCGGTGGGGTACTGGACGGGCATCGCGTAGCCGGCGAAGGGCACCATCTTGCCCCCGAGGGCGACATGCTGATCGTGGAGCGGGGTCTTCTTGAGGTCGTCGGTCATCGGTCGATGGTCATGGGGCTGAGGTGCGCAGTGGAGAACGTCGACGGTGGGGCCGGTCAGCGCCCCTCGAGAAGCATGAGCAGAAGGGCCTTCTGGGCGTGCAGGCGGTTCTCGGCTTCCTGGAAGACGCGCGACCAGGGGCCGTCGATCACGCCAGCCGTGACCTCTTCGCCGCGGTGCGCCGGCAGGCAGTGCAGGAAGATCGCGTCGGGCGCCGCGCGCTCCATGAGCGCCTCGTCGACGCAGTAGGGCGCGAACGCGGCGGCGCGCTCGGCGGCCTGGTCTTCCTGGCCCATCGACGCCCACACGTCGGTCGTCACGACCGCCGCGTCGCGCACGGCGTCGCCCGGACTCCGGGTGAGCACGACCTTGGTCGCCTCTTTGGCGCGCGCGAGAATCTCGGGGTCGGGATCGTAGCCCTCGGGGCACGCGAGCCGGAGCTCGAAGCCCAGGATCGACGCCGCGTTGAGCCACGAGTTGGCCATGTTGTTGCCGTCGCCGATCCACGCCACCGGTCGGTCGCTCAGGTCGCCCCCGAACGCCTCGAGCATGGTCTGCAGGTCGGCGAGCAGCTGACAGGGGTGCAGGAGGTCGGTGAGGCCGTTGATGACGGGCACCGTGGCGTGGCGCGCCAGTTCCTCGACCTCGGCGTGCGCGAAGGTCCGGATCATGATGCCGTCCACGTACCCGCTCAGGACGCGCGCCGTGTCGGCGAGGCTCTCGCCGCGCCCCACCTGGCTCGCCTGGTCGGAGAGGAAGACGGC
>CBFGQV010000443.1:0-2340 GCA_965651045.1 uncultured bacterium | reverse complement strand
CGACGCCTCGCCGATTCCAGGACGAGGATCCGTCGTTGCTCCTCCTCGCCGTAGCGATGCCACGACGCGTCGTCGTGCCCAGGCTGAACACACACGACACAGCTGCGCGTGGGTACCCCCTTTCGTCAGTGACCTGCTCAGTCGCGTGCCCGTACCTCGAGCCGCGTTCCCCAGGGGTCGGCCGTGGCGAGCGTCGCCTCTTCGATGGTGACGGGCTCGCCGGCGGCGTCCAGGCTCTCGTAGATCCGGGTGAGTTCGTCGACATCGGGCACGACCAGGGTCCACCGGAGCAGCCGGGCGTCGTCGGGCCCCGCCGGTGGGGCCGCTCGCGCCCAGGTGTTCAGCCCGAGGTGGTGGTGGTAGCCGCCGGCCGAAAGGAAGAGGGCGCCGGGATAGCTCCACACCACCTTGTCGAGGCCGAGGGCCGCGTGGTAGAAGCGCTCGGCCCGGTCGAGCTCGGCCACGTGGAGGTGCACGTGCCCCATGACGGTGCCGCCAGGCATGCCGCGCCATACGCCGTCGCCGCCGGCGCGAACCAGGTCGTGCAGGTCGAGGGGCTCGGTCGCCATGTGCAGCTCCAGACCGTTCTGCCGCCAGGAGTCGCGCGGCCGATCGGCGTAGACCTCGACGCCCAGCCCGTCGGGGTCGTACAGGTAGAGCGCCTCGCTCACCAGGTGATCCGAGGCGCCCACCGGCTCACCGACGCGGTCGAGGTGGGCGACGAACCGCCCGAGGTCTTCACGCGAAGGAAGCAGCAGCGCGAAATGGAAGAGCCCGAGGCGTCCGCGCCGCGGGACCGGCGCGGCCCCGGGGCGCTCGGCCAACTCGACCAGCGCCTTACCGGCCTCGTCGCCGAGGGTGGCGTGGCCTGAGGCCTGGTCCAGGAGGTGAAGGCCGAGGACCCGCCGGTACCAGTCCAGCGAGCGCCCGAGGTCGGCCACCTGCAGTGTGACCGGGCCCGGGCGCGTCTCCGCCGGAAGGCGATAGCCCGGCGGCTTCACGCCGCACGGCAGGTCAGACATGGCTCGCGGCTTCCTCCTTCCGAGCCTGGAGCAGGTCGATCAGACGGCTCGCGGTGCCGTCTCGCCCGCCGGTGAGCTCGTCGAGCGACGACGCGCCGACGAGCGCCGCGGCCTGGTCGGCCGTGAGATCCGACTCGTCGACGAGGTCATCGATGAACCGGCGCTGCTTGGCGGTGGGAGGGCGGCGTTCGTCGTAGAGCGCCTGGAGCGTGTCGATCGCCGCGCTCGCCTGCACGGTATCGGTGAGCGAGGCGAGCTCGCGCACCCCGGTTGCGGCCTCGAGCGCGTCGCCGTCGAGCTCGAGGTCGGTGACGAGGCGTTCGAGGTAGGCTCGCTGCGCGGCGCTGGGCACCGGGTTGACGCCGGCCTTCCGGAGCGCCGCGATGCGTTCCTGCGTGTCCGCCCAGGCGAGGCCCTGGATCTCGGCGTCGGTGAGCCTCGGCCAGTCCGCGGGCGCATTCGCCTGGAGCCGCGTCAACAGCTCGTGCTGCTTCGGCGTGCTCGCGCCGCTCTGCTTCGCCTCGCGCGCCGCCTCGTGCAGGTCACGAATCTGGTCTCGCCAGCGCTCCCAAGCCGCCGGCGCCGGTTCATGGCCCTTCTCGATGCGGTCGAGGCGCGCCTCCATCTCGGAGGTGAACTCGGGGCTGAAGAGTTCGGCCGCCTCGTGGTCGGCGTCGGCCTCGCGCGCGTAGAGAGGCGCGGCCTGCAGCCAGACGGCGCGTCCCCGTTCGGTCGGCGCCAGGGCCCCTTCCTCTTCGATCACGTAGCCGCGGTCGTCGAGTTTGTCGACCGTGCGGGCATACGTCGAGGGCCGACCGATGCCCGCGTCCTTCATTGCCTTGATCAGCATGTGCGGGCGATACCGCGGCGGCGGACGGGTCTCGTCTTCGATCAGGAGCGGGTTGTCGCGCTCGTCGTTCGGTTCGTCCAGAACCCACACGGCGCCCTCTTCGAGCGACACGGGCGGGGGCTCGGTCGCGGGTTCGGCGAGGAACTCCGCGTACGCGGCCTCCCAGCCGGCAAATGTCCGCCACGAGACGCTTCCGGTTAGCGGGCGGTCGAGCCCCTCGGCGGACGCTTCGAGCGAGACGACCGTGCGCTGCGAAGGCGCCATCAGGCTCGCGAGTGTGTGCGCGCGCACGACTCGGTAGAGCTTTCGTGCGTCGGCGTCGTCGACCGGCGGCTCGTCCAGGTCGAGGCGCGTCGGACGAATCGCCTCGTGGGCGTCCTGTACCGGACCTCCGCCCGCGGCGGCCGCGGGCGCGCCCCCGCCCACGGGGTCGTCGCCCCACCTCGTCTAGATCAGCGCCCGGCCGCT
>CBFGQV010000442.1:0-2381 GCA_965651045.1 uncultured bacterium | reverse complement strand
CGCGCGAGGTAGCTCTCGCGGAACAGCCCCAGGTCGTCGCCCGTGGGCGCCCGGGTCTCGGGGGGCAGCCGGATCTCCACGGCTCTCACCGGGTCGACCAGACGCCCCTCGGCGGGGACCGACACCCAGAGCGCCCCGCCCCCGGAGCGCGCGGCGGCCTCGACCCACGGGCGGAACGGTCGGGGCAGGCCTTCGTCGGAACGCAACGGGTGCGACGGGAAGAATCCGAGCGTGTCGGCCCCGCCCGCGGGGGCGAGCGTGAGCCAGCCGACCTCCTGCAGGTAGGCCCCGTCGGGCCGGCCGAAGACGCGCTCCTGGGCGCGGACCAGCACCTCGCCGCCGCGCAGCACGGCGTAGGGCACCGGGTTGTATCGCTCGCCGGTCAGGCCCGCGAGCGACGGCCGCCGGGTCGCGAGCACGCGGCCGTCGAGCGCGAGGCGCGTGACCGAGCCGACGCGGTCGAGCACCAGCAGGGCATCGCCCTCGAGCGTCGCGTCGACGATGTGCCGGAACTCGCCCGGGCCGTCGCCGAGACCGCCCAGATCCCGCACGAAGCGACCCCGGGCGTCGTAGACCCGTATGCGGCCGAGCTCCCCTTCGACGACCAGGAATCCCCCTTCGGCGACCCTCAGCACCCGACCCACGCCGAAGAGCTGGTCGTCGGGGTTCGACGCCGAGGCGCCGATCTCGACCACGGGGTCCGGGTCCAGGCCGAGCGCGGGCGCGCCGGCCTGCATCGCCGCCATCACGAAGCCCGCGCCGAACGCGAACGCTGCACCACCGATCACCGTTCCCCTCCCGTCTCGTTCCCTAATCTCGTCATGTAAGCAGTTTAGGTGACTTGGCCCGCCGGGTCCAGGGGTTGATCGTCCGGGGCCGGCGCCGCACACTCGACGCACTTCGGAGCCTCGTGCCCTTCCGCCGACCCGACCCCACCGACGTGCGCTTCGACACGAAACGCCTCATCGCCCCGCCCTGCACCTCCGGGCTCCTGGCCGGCACGCTGTTCTTCGCGCTCTCGCTCGCGCCCAGCCTCGTGCCCCGCACCTTCGCGCTCCAGGGGCTGGTCTCGGGCCTCTCGTTCACGGTGGGATACGCGGGCGGCGCCTTCGGACGGTGGCTCTGGGACTACCTCGAGCTTCCCGAGCCGGGTGAGCGGGTCGGCCGGTGGATCTGGCGCACCGCCCTCGCCGTCTGCGTGCTCGTGGCGGCCCTCTTCCTGTGGCATGCCGGAGAATGGCAGAACTCGCTCCGTGCGCTCATGGGCATGGAGGAAGAGGCGCAGGTGCGACGCTTCAGCGTGGGGCTGATGACCCTCGCCATCTTCGGCGCGGTGCTGCTCGTGACGCGGTTCTTCCGGGAGCTCGCGCTCGCCATCTCGGGGCGACTCCAGCGCTCGATTCCCAGGCGGGTCGCGAACCTGCTCGCCATCGCGCTCACGGCGAGCCTCTTCTGGACGCTCGCCGAGGGCGCGGTGGTGGCCGGCGCGCTGCGCATGGTCGACCGGTCGTACCAGGCGCTCGACGACCTCGCCGGCGACGGGCTCGCCCCGCCGGCGAGCGCCCTTCGGAGCGGGTCGGCCGAATCGCTCGTGTCGTGGGGCGATCTGGGGCGGCAGGGTCGGGTCTTCGTCTCGTCGGCGCCCTCGATCGGCGACCTCGCCGCGTTTCGGGGCGACGCGGTGCAGGAGCCGATTCGCCTGTACGTGGGGCTCGAGGCGGCCGAAGCGCCGGCCGAGCGCGCGCGGGTGGCGCTCGACGAACTCCGGCGCACGGGCGCCTTCGAGCGGTCCGTACTGGTGCTGGTCACGCCGACCGGCACCGGGTGGATCGATCCCGGCGCGATCACCCCGGTCGAGTACCTGTTCGGCGGTGACGTCGCGACGGTGGCGGTGCAGTACTCGTACCTGCCGAGCGCCGTAGCCCTGCTCGCCGAGGCCGCCTACGGGGCCGAGACCGCGCGGGCGCTCTTTCTCGAGGTCTACGGGCACTGGTCGTCGCTGCCCGCGGACGAGCGCCCCCGGCTCTATCTGCACGGTGTGAGCCTCGGCGCGCTGAACTCGAGCCTCTCGTTCGACCTTCAGGACATTCTGGCCGATCCGTTCGACGGCGTGCTGTGGAGCGGCCCCCCGTTCCGCACCGAAGCGTGGGTGCGGGCCACCCGCGGCCGCGAACCCGGGTCCCCCGCGTGGCTGCCCCGGTACCGCGAGGGGCGCGTGGTCCGCTTCATGAACCAGCACGGCGGGTTCGAGCGCTTCGAAGAGCCGTGGGGGCCGCTGCGCATCGGGTACCTGCAGTACGCGAGCGATCCGATCACCTTCTTCAGTGTCGACGTGTTCGTGCGCCAACCCGAGTGGATGGCCGAGCCGCGTGGCCCCGACG
>CBFGQV010000441.1:0-2397 GCA_965651045.1 uncultured bacterium | reverse complement strand
CCCGGAAACGACAAGAGGCCCGGGTCACAGGACCGGGCCTCACGCGGAGCGGCAGGAGCGAGCGCGGACCCCATCGCGGGGTGGGCACCGGCCTCGGCCGTCTTCGTGGACCCGGAAGGAACCGCCGTTTGGGCGGCCCATGGGGTGGAGCCGCGCGCGAGCGGCTCGCTTCACCTTGTTGTGACCCCGGGCGCACATGGCGCCGGGAAGCTGGAAAGATCGCGCGGGTGTGGCGGGGGGTCAAGGGTGGGTGCGCCCGACCCCTCCGCCGCGCCCTACCCCTCCACCCGCTCGTACCGGAAGGTGCCGTTGGGCTGGTGGAAGGTGACCGCGCTCGCGGTGGCGGATGTCTCGTCGGCCGGCAGGTCGAAGCTGACCCGGATCTGCGGGGCCTGCTCGAGCGTGAAGCTCGTCTCGCGGTCCGCGACCAGCGTATACGACGGCTGCCCGGGAATCGACACGACCAGCGAGGTTCCCCTCCGCGTCACGGAGATGGTCTGGGCATCGAGCCGATAGCGCCCGGTGAGGCGGTCGAGGAATGCCGGGTCCGCGAGGCGGTCCTCCGGTGCCCGCTCGAATCGCGCGGCGGGCAGCGACGGCTCGATCGCCAACTCGACGCCCTCGATCGCGCCGTCGAAGCCGGTCACGAAGCGCACGCGCTGGCCGGCGAAGGGTGACATGCCCTCGGGGTCACGGGTCACGAAGACGTCGTAGTGCACGTGCTCGAGCTCGAGCTCCATCGTGTAGTAGGTGAGATGCAGCGGGTACTCGGCGCCCTGGGCGTTCGCGCGAATCTCCAGGTCGCCGTAGCCGTCGTGTTGGTACGTGGCGGCATAGGCGTCGAAGGCGTGCGAAGGGCTCGTGCCCTCGACCCGGTCTGCGTCGTCGTCCTCGTCCTCACCGGCCGCCTCGAGGCTGTCGGCGCGGGCCCGGGCCGCTTCACGCTGCGCGAGCGCCTCGCCGCTCCAGTCGCGGGGCTCCAGCTCGAACACCCGGTCGGCCACCTGCCGGGCGGTGAACTCGGGCATGGGCGTGCCGTTCTTGTTGGTCAGCACGACGATGCCCAGGCCGTCGTGCGGGTAGAGCGTGACCAGGGCGCTGAAGCCGTCGATGTTGCCGCCGTGCTGCACGCGGAAGTGGCCCCGGTAGCTGTCGACGAACCAGCCGAGGCCGTAGGTCTGGACGCCGAGCGCCGGGTCGCTCGGGCGTGCGGCGATGGCCATGGCCGGGGTCTGCATGGCCTCGACGGTGCCCCGCTCGAGCACGGTCTGGCCGTCGAGCGTGCCCCCGGACAGGTGGAGCTGAACCCAGCGCGCCATCTCCGCGGCCGAGCTGTTGATCGAGCCCGCGGGTCCCACGGCGTCGATCGTCCGGAACGGCACGGGCACCAGTTCACGCTCGCGCTCCGAGTACGGAAGCGCGTGGTTCGGGTCGCGCTGGCTCACCGACACGGCGAAGTTCGAACGCGTCATACCGAGCGGCTCGAAGATGCGCTCGCGCGTGAGGTTCTCCCAGGAATCCCCCCCGAGCTGCTCGGTGAGGTAGCCCGCGGTCACGAACATGAGGTTGTTGTACTGCCACGCGGCCCGGAGCGGCTCGGTGGGCGGCAGGTGCGCCAGTCGCTCGACGATCTCGGCCCGGGTCAGGTCGGGGTTCGCGTACCAGATCACGTCGTGCCGGGGAAGCCCCGAACGGTGGGTGACGAGGTCCCGAACGGTGAGCGCGGCGGCCTCTACGGTGTCGACCAGCGAGAGCCCTGGAAGATACCTCCGGACCGGGGCGTCCCAGTCGAGTTCGCCGTCGTCCACGAAGGTGCCGAGGAGCGCCGTCGTGAACGCTTTGGTCGACGAGCCGATCGCGAAGAGCGTCTCGGCGTCGGCCGGAAGCGAGTCCTCGACGTTCCGGAGGCCGTACCCCTCGGCGTGCACGACCTCGCCCCCGCTCACGATCGCGAGTCCGAGGCCTGGCACCTGCCAGGCGTCCATGTGCTCGGCGAGCCAGGCGTCGAGGCCGTCGAGCGCGTCGCCCAGATCGGCACCCTCGGCGCGCGTGAGCGTGAACGGAAACAGTCCGGGGCCCTGCCGGAAATCCCCCGAGATCGTGGCGCCGTCGCTCGCGATCAGCCCGAGAAACGTTGGCTCTCCGGGGATTCCCTCGATGGCGAAGACGACCGAGTCGCCGGCCACCCGAATGCCGCCCAGCGGCAGGTCTTCGGCGCCCTGCTGCGGAATGTCGACGGTGCCGGTCCAGGCGCCGGCTTCGTCACGGGCCAGGTCGACGGTGACCCCGAGCGGGCTGCCGGGAATCTCGATCTGGCCGCGCCAGGTGCCGGCGGGGTCGGGGGCGTCCTGGGCGAGCAGCGGCGGTGAGGCGAGGGTCGCCGCGAGAACGAGCGTC
>CBFGQV010000440.1:0-2404 GCA_965651045.1 uncultured bacterium | reverse complement strand
CTCAGGGGAACAGGCTTATCCCCCGAACCCCCGGTCCCATGGAATCGATTCGTCTGCTGCACACGAGCGTGCGCGCGCTGCTCCGGCGGCCCGCCTACGCGCTGCTCGCCTGCCTGACCCTTGCCGTCGGCGTGGGCGGCACGGCCACGATGTTCGCCGTGACCAAGGGTGTGCTGCTCGAGTCGCTGCCCTACCCCGACGCCGAACGCCTCGTCACGATCGACCCCACGTCGGCCGCGACGGGTTTCGGCGTCTCGCTTTCCGTGCCGCACTACCAGGCGTGGAAGGACCGCAATCGAGTGTTCGACCTCTTCGGCGGGTCGGCCGGCTCGAGCTACGTCTTCGAGACGGGCGACGGCGCGATCCAGGCCGACGCACGGTGGGTTCTGGGTGACTTCTTCCAGGTGCTGGGGCTCGACGCGGCGCTCGGACGCACTCTCGCCGCGGCCGAGACCGAGGCGGGCGCCGCGCCGCGGGTGGTGCTCGGCCACGGATTCTGGCAGAACACGCTCGGGGGTGATCCGGCGGTCGTGGGTCGTGCCATCACCCTCGACGGGGTGCCCTACGAGGTGGTCGGCGTCCTGCCTCCGGGCGCCGGGTATCCGCGCCCCGACGTCGACCTCTACACGCCCATGGGAACCCACGCCGAGCGGCTTCCCTGGGCCGAGTACGGCAGCTCGTTCGGTATGAGGGCGCTGGCCCGTCTGGCCGACGGCCGTTCGATAGTCGAGGCGCAATCCGAGATGGATCGGGTCACGACTGGCGTAAACGGCGAGATCGCGCCCGAGGATCGTGTCGAGGCGAGGGTACGCACCGTCGAGGACCTCCTTCTCGGCAGGGTGCGCCCGTCGCTGCTGCTGCTCACAGGCGCGGCGATGCTGGTGCTCCTGATCGCGGCCGCCAACGTCGCCAACCTCGCGCTCGTGCGGGGCGAAGCCCGGGCCGGCGACTTCGCGGTCCGTCGCGCGCTCGGTGCGGGGCGCGGCGAGATCACGCGCCTCGTCATGGCCGAGACGCTGGCGCTCGCGCTCACCGGAGGCGCGCTCGGCATGGGGCTGGCGGCCCTCGTGATCAACGTGCTTCCCGGCGTGCTGCCCGTCGAGATTCCTGCGCTCGTCGAGGGGCAGATCGGCCTGGACGCGTCGGTGCTCGCGCTCGGGATCGCGGTGAGCGCGCTGGCGGGCGTGCTGCTCGCCACGGGCCCGGTTCTGGGGGCGCTGCGAGCCGGGCACGCCCCCTCGTTCGGCGCCGCCACGCGGGCGACGGGCGACCGCTCGAGCACACGCTTCCGACACGCTCTGGTCGTGGTGCAGGTCGCGCTCTCCGTGGTCCTGCTGATCGGCTCCGGGCTCATGATCCGGAGCCTGTCGAGCCTGGCGTCGGTCGATCTCGGCTTCGAGCCCGACGGCGTGCTCACCGCACGCATCTCGGCGCCCCCGCGCACCTTCGGGTCGGTCGAGGCGTGGCTCGACTTCCACGACCAGCTCGTCGCCCGACTCGAAGCGTCGCCCGACGTTTCCAGCGCGAGCGCCACGCTGCTGGTTCCCCTGTCGGGCTCGTCCTGGGAGCGACGCGTGCGCGCCGAGACCCCGCTCGCGCCCGAAGAGCGCCCCTCGTTTCTCTTCAACCTGGTGTCGGAGGGGTACTTCGAGACTCTGGGCGTGCCCCTGATCCGCGGGCGGCCCTTCGGACCGGGCGACACTCCCGAATCCGACCCCGTGGTCATCGTCGACGAGCGCTTCGCCGAGCACTTCTGGCCCGGCGAAGACCCGATCGGCCGGCGGGTAACGTGGCGCGAAGCCGACGACGGAACCGTGGCCGAGTGGCGGACGGTCGTCGGCGTGGTCGCGAACGTGCGGCACTACGAGATGGCGTCACCGTCCCGGATCCAGGCGTACGTGCCCGTGCGGCAGGCGGGCGCCGACGCGGGCGTGGGGCTACGCGTCGCGGTCGCGGCGAGGGGCGACCTCGCGCCGGTGGCCGATCTTCTGCGGCGCACCGTCGCCGACCTCGAGCCGGGAATCCCCGTGGCCCAGATGCGGCCCCTGGCCGACCACGTGGCGGACGAGCTTCGGGGCACCCGCAGCATGGGGCTCGTGACCGGCACCTTCGGCGCCGTCGCCCTCCTGCTCTCGTGCCTGGGGATCTTCGGCGTGCTCTCGCTCAGCGTGGCCCGGCGCTCGCGCGAGATCGGGCTGCGGGTGGCGCTCGGTTCGACCCCCCGTGCGGTCGTCGCGCTCGTGCTCGGTCAGGGCATGCGGGTCACCGCGCTCGGCGTCGCGCTCGGCGTCGCCGGGGCGGCCGCGACGGGCCGTCTGCTCGGGGCATTCCTCTACGAGGTGGCACCGATCGACCCGATCGTCTACGTCGCCGCGGTCGGCGTGCTGGTGCTCGCGGCCCTGAT
>CBFGQV010000439.1:0-2472 GCA_965651045.1 uncultured bacterium | reverse complement strand
GAACGGCTCCCGCAGGGGCCTACGGCTCCGGCTGTTCGTCCGCCCGCACCACGTGGATCGTCTGCGTCGGAAACGCGAACTCGATGCCTTCGCGTTCGAAGGCCTCGACCAGCGCGAAGTTCACGGCCTGCTGCACGTCCATGTAGGCCGCGTAGTCCGGCACGGTCACGTAGTAGACCGTCTCGAAGTCCAGGCTGGACGGGCCGAACGACTTGAAGTGGCAGCGGTCGAAGCGGGCGCGGTCCTGGGCGCCGACCGCGTCTTCGATGATCGTCGGAATGGCGCGGAGCTTGTCGGACGAGGTGCCGTAGGTGACGCCGATCGGGAACACGATGCGGCGCTCCTGCATGCGTTTGAAGTTCCGAACGCGGGCCTTGAGCAGGTCCGAGTTCGAGAACACGAGCTGCTCGCCCGAGAGCGAGCGCACGCGCGTGGTCTTGAGGCCGACGTGCTCGACGGTGCCCTGCAGGTCGTCGACGACCACGAAGTCTCCGATCACGAACGGCTTGTCGAGCACGATGGAGAGCGACGCGAAGAGGTCGCCGAGCACGTTCTGGAGCGCGAGCGCGACCGCGATGCCGCCGATGCCGAGCGACGCGACGAAGGCGGTGATGTCGACCCCGAGGTTGGCCAGCGCAGTGATCAGGAGCACCGACCAGAGCGCGAGCTTGCCGATGAAGCCCATGGCGCCGACCGCGGTCGCGATGCCGGGGTCGTGCTCCATCTGCCGGCGCCGCCAGCGCTCGACGACGTAGTTGATCACGCCCATGCCCCAGAACCCGGCCTGGAGCAGGACGCCCACGACGAGCACCCCGCGCAGGAAGAGCTCGGCCCCGGCGGACAGTTCGAGCGGCCGCGCGGCGGCCCACACCGCCACGAGGAAGATCGCGAGCGTGCGCGTCTTGCCGAGCAGCTCGACGGCGAGGTCGTCGAGGTCGTTCGAAGTGCGCTGCGACCACGCGGTCACGCGGGCGAGCGCCAACCGGAAGATCAGGCGGAGCCCGATCGTGACGACGAGCACCAGCGCGAGCGAGGTCGCCCACGCCTGCACGGTGTTGCCCCACACCTCACGCTGGAGAAGGGTGCTCCAGTCCACCGGCTACGCCCCTTCCAGGGCCTCGGAATCTCCGCCCTCGGTCGGGGAGGTCGGGGCCGCGGCCGCGGCGGCCCGCTCGCGGCGCTCCTCCTGCCAGAACGAGATCGCGAGCAGAATCGCGCCGCAGGTGATGGCGGTGTCGGCGATGTTGAAGATCGGGAAGTCCCAGAGCCCGAGATCGACGGGGCCGATGAAATCGACAACCCCCTCGCTCCAGCGAACGCGGTCGTAGAGGTTGCCGATCGCCCCGGCGATCACGAACGAGAGCGCGGAGACGCGCAGCACGTCGTCGCGCTCGGCCTGCCGGAAGAGCGCGCCGAGCAATACGAGCGCGAGAATCGTGACGGGCACGAAGAACCAACGGGTGTCTTCGCCGAACCCGATGCCGAACGCCGCGTTCTTGTTGAACGCGAGCGTGAGCGGCAGCAGGCCACCCAGCAGCTCGATCTGGCGGCCGCCGTCGAGCGCGCGCAGGGCCCAGCTCTTGGTCACCAGGTCGAGCGCGAGCACGACCGGAAAAATCACACCGAAGATCGTCAACTTCTGTTTCACCAGGCAGACTCCGGAGGGGTGGAGGGTTCCTGAATCTCGGCAAGTCGGCAGGGGAATTCCACCCACCCGCGGCCTTCACGGGCCCCTGAGGGTCGTCCGCTCAACCGCCTCGACCGAGGCGCACCGCCACCCACACGAGCACGAGCCCCAACAGGGCGTTCACGCGCGCCAGCCAGGACGCCCACCGGCGGAGCCGCGCCGCCTCGTCGGGTGCGGCCGCCGCCGAAACGTGCCCGGCCCGGGGCCCCAGCCAGAAGTCGTGCACCCCCTGGTTGAGCAGCATGGCCGTAACGAGCCCGAGCTTCCACGCGAGCGCTTCGCCGAACGGCGACGCCCAGAACGCGCCGCTCGAGAGCACCTCGACGGTGAGCACGCCTCGAAGGTGCAGGTTCCAGAACCCGGTGACGAGCAGGGTGACGATGGCGCCCCAGCCCCAGCTCCGGTACCGGGATCCGAGTTGTTGGAAGAGCGCACGCCGGAGCGCCGGCGGCTCGACCGCGCGCAGCACCGGCGCGCCGACCAGGGCGAGAAAGAACATGCCGCCGAGCCAGAACAGGGCGGCGAGTACGTGGAGCGTGACAACGAAGGTGTAGAGCGTCATGTCGCAGGACCGGGGTCCGGTCTCGTGGTTGATCGGAGGGTCGAGTCCCGTGATGTTTAGCGGAACCGCGGGCGCGCTGCCAGACGACCGCGGTACCGAACGCCCGACCCGGAGTCAACAATGCGTGGTCCCCTGCTCTTCTTCGGAATCGTCGCCTTGGGTGGCGCCGCCCTTTTCGCCCGCGCGTCGTCGGACTCTGCGAGCGACCCCGGCAGGTCGGCCG
>CBFGQV010000438.1:0-2472 GCA_965651045.1 uncultured bacterium | reverse complement strand
CGAGGAGCCCTTCGGGGGTGGTCACGCGCCGGCGCCATCCGGAAGCGGCATGTCGTCGTTCTTCCAGAGGTTCAGCACGGGGCCCTCGTGCCAACCGCCCTTCACGCGTATGCGAAACCGGTAGCACCCTGGTTCGGGAAACACGACGTCTTCGAGGGGCTGGATGTAGGTCGTGCGAGCCTGCGGGCCCTCCGGCGACGTGGCGACGACCTCGGTGTACCCTTCGCCCCTGAGGCTCGGGTTTCCCGAAGGGCCGGTGAGTTCGACCACGAAGTTGAAGCGACCCTGGTCCTCGCGAGGCCACTCGAGTACGAGCACCAGCGTCAGGTCATGTTTGGCCGGGAATCCCGGCGCATACAGGTCCAGGTACTGGCCGCGTATGTGCAGGCGGCCCTCGCGGTCCTGGTGGGCGTCGTCACAGACCAGTCCGAGCGCGACGTTCATGGCTTCGGTTCCGGGTGATCGAGAGTACGAGGCGGCTCACCCCAACCGCCGCCTCCTGGAGAACGGACGCTCACAATGTCGCCCGCGCGGGCGTCGAAGGTAACCTTCCCGGGCAGAGGCTCCTCGCGGCCGTCGCGAATCAGGGCATTCTGCCCCCTCTGGCCGGGGTGCCCGCCGGCGCGGCCCGCGGGTCCGCGCATGCGCCGCTCCGAGAGAAGCGTCACCCGGGCCTCGCCCAACAGCTGGAGGTCGCGCCGAATGCCTTCGCCGCCCGCGTGTCGGCCCGCCCCGCCCGATCCGACTCTGAGCCCGTACTGCGCGACCCGGAACGGGTAGGCGTGCTCGAGCGCTTCGACGGGCGTGTTGAGCGAGTTGGACATGTGCGTGTGAACGCCCGAGAGGCCCGGCCCGCTCGGCCCGGCGCCCATGCCTCCGCCGACGGTCTCGTAGTACGCGAAAGGCTCCCCCGTGCGCGGGTCGAGGCCGCCCACCGTGATGTTGTTCATCGTGCCCTGCGAGAGCGCGGGCACGTGGCCGGGAAGCGCCGACGCGAAGGCGCTCAGGAGCACGTCGGTGATGCGCTGGCTGGTCTCGACGTTGCCCGCCGCCACCGAGGCGGGCGGCGCGGCGTTCACGATCGAGCGTTCGGGAAGCACGAGTCGGAGCGCGCCCAGGGTGCCACCCCCCGCCGGCACCTCCGTGCCCAGGAGGGCTTCTGCCAGGGACCGCAGCACGTACCGGGTGGCCGAAGCGGTGATCGCGGCGACGGCGTTGACACCGCCTTCGGCCTGGGCGGCGGAGCCGGTGAAGTCGACCGTGACCTCGGCACCCCGCACGGTGACGCGAACCACGATCGGCAGGGGCCCGTTGCCGAATCCGTCGTCTTCGATCGCGTCACGCGCCTCGTACGCTCCGTCGGGAATCTCCGCGAGGGCCGCGGCGACCAGCCGGTCGGCGTAGTCGACCAGGGCCCGCATGGCCTCGACGACGGCGTCGGTGCCGCGCCGCCGGACCATCTCGTGGAGCCGTGTGCGACCCGTGTGGAGCGCCGCGAGCTGGGCGTCCAGGTCGCCTTCGCGCTCTCCGGGCGTGCGGACGTTCGCCAGGACGAGTCGCCACACGTCGTCGTCTCGGCGTCCGGCCCGGATCAGTCGCACCGGCGGAATGCGCAGGCCCTCCTGTACAATCTCCCGCGCGAGCGGCATCGAGCCCGGGCTCATGCCTCCGACGTCGGCGTGGTGAGCGCGCGATGCCACGTACCCGAGCAGTGCGCCGCCCTCGGGATCGTAGACGGGGGCGATCGCGGTGAGGTCGGGCAGGTGCGTGCCCCCGCGGAACGGGTCGTTCAGGAGTGCGACGTCTCCGGGCGCCAGAACACCGAGTTCGGCCAGCGCCGCCTCGACGCTCATCGGCATCGCACCCAGGTGCACGGGCATGTGGTCGCCGAGTGCCACGGGCCGGACCATCGGGTCGAAGAGCGCGCAGGAATAGTCCCTGCGTTCCTTGATGTTGGGCGAGAACGCGGCCCGGCGAAGCGCCGCTCCCATCTCTTCGACGAGCGCCGAGAAGAGGTGGCGGAAGACCTCGATCTCGACGCCGCTCGGTGGCGGCCTCCGGACGCTCACGGGGTGCATCGGGACGCCGTGTGGGTCTGGTTGGCCAGAGTGCCTCGGCACGTTATAATCCTGGGCTGAAGCATGTACCAAAGGTGCAACGGGCGCCCGGAAACCCCGGCGGCGTCCGCGCCGAATATAGGGAGGTGCACGTGCCCAAAGAGAAGCTGCTGGACCGGGCTCGCGACGAGCTCTTCAGCCATATCAACCGCTGTGGAGTGTTGCAGGCCTCCCCGGAGGATCAGAAGACCTGGATGGCGGAAACGATCGACTACATTGCCGAGCGGTATCCGGACCTGAGCGACGCGGACCTCGACGGTCTGCATCAGGTGGGCATCCGGTTCTGCCAGCCGGCCATTCCGCACGGCGCCGAGCATACGGCCAAGGCCCAGAACGGCGCAAACGCGGCCTGAGC
>CBFGQV010000437.1:0-2478 GCA_965651045.1 uncultured bacterium | reverse complement strand
CCCGCTCCTCATCGTCGAGCGGGCGGCCCGCCTCGGCAAGAAAGAGCACGACCGAGGCCGCGTCCAGAAAGCGGTGCGCCACCTCGATGCCCAGACGCTCGACCGTCTCTCGGGTGTCGCGAAGCCCGGCGGTGTCCACGAGCCGAAAGGGGAATCCCCCGATCGAGAGCTCCACCTCGAGGGCGTCGCGCGTGGTACCCGGCACCTCGGTCACGAGGGCGCGGCTCTCGCCCACGAGCGCGTTGAAGAGCGACGACTTGCCGACGTTCGGCCGCCCCGCGAGCACCGCGAGCGCACCCGAGCGCAGCAGCTCGCCTTCCGGAGCGGTCGCCGCCAGCCGATCGAGCGCCGTCTCGATCTCGGCCGCTCGCCGCGCGACGCGGCCGACCGGCACGGGGGCGTCGTCCTCTTCCGGGAAGTCGAGGTGGTGGGCGAGAAGCACCTCGACCTCGATGAGCCCCTGGCGGAGCGCCTCGATGCGTCGCGAGAGTCCGCCGTCGAGCTGCCGCAGCGCGTTCCGCTGAAGCGCCCGACTGCGGGCGCGCACGAGGTCCCCCACGGCTTCGGCCTGCACCAGATCGACCTTGCCTTCGGCGTAGGCCCGGCGGGTGAACTCACCCGGTTCGGCGCGGCGCGCCCCCGCACGGATCAGCGCCTCTTCGACGAGGAGCGGGTTCAGCCGTCCGCCGTGGCCGGAGAACTCGAACAGATCCTCGCCGGTGTAGCTCCGGGGCCCGGGAAACCAGGTGACCAACCCCCGGTCCACCTCGTCGCCCGAGACCGGGTCGACCACGCGCGCGAGCGTGGCGCGCCGCTCGCCGGGCAGTCGGGCACCGAAGTCGGGCATCACCGCCCCGAGGAGCGCGCCCGCCTCGGGGCCCGACACCCGCACCACCGCCACGGCGCCCTCGCCGACGGCCGTCGCCACCGCGACGATCGTGTCGCGCGCGGCCTCGAGCGGACTGCTCACGCGCCCGCCGGCGTCACCGCTCGCTGAGTTTCACGGGCCCCTTGCCCGCCACCTTCTTCCGTTCTCGCGCGATCAGCATCTGCTGCGGAATCGTCGCGATGTTCGCG
Organism: uncultured bacterium; assembly: GCA_965651045.1. GTDB lineage: Bacteria > Gemmatimonadota > Gemmatimonadetes > Longimicrobiales > Gaopeijiaceae > Gaopeijia. The sequence continues at coordinate 1,401 of CBFGQV010000437.1, read as the reverse complement.
GTGGCGTAGTACAGGTTCAGCCCCGAGGGGAACGACATGAAGATGAGCCCGAAGAAGGGCGGCATGAACCACATCATCATCTTCATCTGCGGGTTCTGGCCCGCCTCGGGCATCGACTTGAAGCTGATCCACTGGAGCACGAACATCGACAGCGCCAGGAACAGCGGCAGAACGTAGAACGGATCCTTCGCCGAGAGGTCCGGCAGCCAGTAGAACGGCACGCCACGAAGCTCGATCGTGTTCTGGAAGACGAAGAAGAGTGCGATCAGGATCGGCCAGGGCAGGAGCATCGGCAGGCACCCCGCGAGCGGGTTGAAGCCGTACTCCTTGTAGAGCTTGACCATTTCCTTCTGCAGACGCTCCGGGTTGTCCTTGTACTTCGTCTGGATCTCCTTCAGAAGCGGCTGCACCGCCAGGTTGCGCATCTGCGCCCGCATCGCCTTCTGGTTCAGCGGCCAGAGCACGACCCGCATGGCGACGCCGAACACCACGAGCACCCAGCCGTAGCTGATGTTCAGGACGTCGTGCAGGAAATTCAGAATCGCGAGAATCACCCCCACGATCGGCCGGATGATGGGCCGGAAGAACCGCCACCCGTAGGGGTTCACCTCTTCCATGTCGGCGCCGAGCGACTGCAGGCGCGCGTACTCCTGCGGGCCGAGGAAGAGCCTGTACTGGAAGATCCCGTCGCGCCCGATCGGCTGCGTCACGGCCACCGCCCCGCGCCCGTCGCCGGGACGGGGCTCGGTGAGAATGCCTCCTAGATAGCTCGGCGCCGTCGCCTCTTCGGCACCCGCGAGGACGGCGAGCACGAAATACTTGCTGCGGAAGGCCACCCAACGGAACGGGCCCTCTTCGAGACCCGGCTCGTCGAGCTTGTCCATCGTGGTCGAGCGAATGCCCTCGTTCACGTGGTTGCCGACGTACGACATCGCGCGGAGTTCGGCCACCGAGTCCGCCTCGTTGAACGCCATGCCCTCGCCGAGCGAGGTCACCAGCAGAGGCCGCTCGACGCCGTCCACCCGCCCCCGCACGCTCACGACGTAATCGTCGGGCGCGAACGCGTAGACGAGCTCGATGCCGAAGCTCCCGCTCGGGTGCCGGTAGCTGAAGGTCAGCTCCTGCGGTGGGTCGCCCTCGGCCAGCACGAGCCCCGCTTCGGGCGCGACGTCGAACACGAGGTCGTCGAGAGACAGCGTGTCGCCACCCACCACGAGCCGTTTCCGCAGCGCGGGCGCGTCGGAGGGCACGAGTTGAACCGGGCCGTTCCCCGAGCGGAGCGAGACGAACTCGATCAGCTCGGACGAGAGCAGCGCGGCGCCTCGCGTGCTGAAGACGTGGCGAGCCAGGGGGCTCTCGACCACGACCTGCCGTGCCTCCGGAGCCGGTGCCTGGGGTGCG
>CBFGQV010000436.1:0-2501 GCA_965651045.1 uncultured bacterium | reverse complement strand
GGCGAGCCCGCGAACTTCCTGGACATCGGCGGCTCGTCGAACCCGGAGAAGGTCGTCAGCGCGCTCTCGATCATCACCTCCGACCCCCGGGTTCGCGTGATTCTCTTCAACATCTTCGGAGGCATCACGCGCTGCGACGACGTCGCCAACGGCATCGTCGAGGCGACCCGCCGGATCGACATCGACGTGCCGATCGTGATCCGGCTCACCGGAACCAACGAAGAAGAGGCGCTCGAGATTCTCGAGGCCGCCGGATTCAGCGCCTTCACCTCCATGGACGAGGTGGTGGAGAAGGCCGTTCAGCTCGCGAGGGGAGAGTAAGCGCGATGTCGATCTTCATCAACGAAGACACCCGTCTCGTCGTCCAGGGCATCACGGGCCGGGACGGCTCGTTCCACGCCCGGCAGATGATGGAGTACGGAACCCGCGTCGTGGCGGGCGTGACGCCCGGCAAGGGCGGGCAGACCTTCGACGGACCCGACGGCGCGCAGGTGCCGGTCTACGACGGCATGGACGAAGCCGTCGCCGAGACCGGCGCCAACACCTCGGTCATCTACGTGCCGCCGGCCTTCGCGGCGAGCGCGATCATGGAGGCTGCCGACGCCGGCATCGCGTTCATCGTCGCGATCACCGAGGGGATTCCCGTTCTGGACATGACCCGCGCCCTGGCCTTCGCGAAGGATCGCGGAGCGCGCGTGCTCGGGCCCAACTGCCCGGGGCTCATCTCGCCCGGAAAGTCCAAGGTCGGCATCTTGCCCGGCCAGATCGTCACGCCGGGCCCGGTGGGGCTCGTGTCGCGCTCGGGCACGCTCACCTACGAGGCGGTCTACCACCTCACGCGGGCGGGACTCGGCCAGACGACCTGCGTGGGCATCGGGGGCGACCCGCTGATCGGCACGCGCTTCGTCGACTGTCTGGAGGCGTTCAACGACGACCCCGACACCACGGCGATCGTGATGATCGGCGAGATCGGGGGCACCGACGAGCAGGATGCGGCCGAGTACGTTCGTGCACACGTCGACAAGCCGGTCGTGGGCTTCATCGCCGGTCAGACGGCACCGCCGGGACGCCGCATGGGCCACGCCGGAGCGATCATCAGCGGGTCGGCCGGCACCGCCGCCGAGAAGATGGAGGCGTTCGAGGCCGCCGGCATCGGGGTGGCGCGCCGTCCGGTCGAGATCGCCGAGATGATCGCCGACGTGCTCGGCTGACGGAGTCGTCCGCGCGCATGAAGCTCGCTGAGCTGCTCCGGCCGTCGGGCGTTCGCCTCGACCTCGAGGTCGACGACCTCGCCGGAGCGTTGCGCGCGCTGCTCGGGACCCTTCCGGCCGCCGCCGACCTCAGCGGGGGCGCGCGGGACAAGTTCGCCCGCGACCTCGCGTTCGGAAGCGCGGGCGAGGTGGTACGCCTGGCGCCCGACGTGCTCATCGTGCTGGGTGCCCGGGAGACGTTGAGCGAACACGCCGTGTGCCTGGGCGTCGCCCGCGAGGCCTTTCAGGTGACCGGCGCCGGACCGGAGCCCGAGGGCACGGCTCGCGTCGTCTTGCTCGGCCTGACACCCGGCCGCCTTTCGGCGCTCAAAGGAGGAATCGTGCCTGTCTTGAAGCGGTATTTCAGCCAGCCACGCGCGACCGAGACGCTCCTGAAGGCGCGCTCGGCCGACGAGGTCCTGGGTGCGCCCGGGCTGGGCGAGCTGGAGGTCCGAGAGGAACTACGCGTCGACGCGGCGCTTGCGCCCGTGTCGTACCGCGTGTACCCGGACACCCCCTTCGACGAGGTCCTGGACCTCATCGTACGGCGCGAGCTGCATGCCGTGCCCGTCGTGGGCGAGAGCTACGAAGTGATGGGCATCATCACCGCCGGGGACGCGCTCCGTGACCTGCTGCCGCGCAGCGGGGCCAAGGAAGGGGCCAGCGGGAAGGGCGATCGGTCGACCGGTCGCACGGCCCGCGACGTGATGACGCGCACCGTCATGTGCGTCTCCGAAGACCAGTCGCTGCAGGACGCCGCGACGCTCATGGTCAACCGCGACGTCGAGCAGTTGCCGGTGGTGCGCGAGGGTGAGCTGATCGGCATGCTCACGCGCGACGCCGCACTCAGGGTTCTCTTCGGGCGCTGACGTCCCGGGGGCCCACCCAAACACCACGAAAACCTACACCGATCGAACGATCCGGAGAGACTTCCATGCATCGGACCCTGGCCATCATCAAGCCCGACGCGGTCGAGGCGGGCAAGGCTGGCAAGATTCTGGCACACCTCGAGGGAGCGGGCTTCACCGTGCGCGCGCTTCGCATGACCCGGCTGACGCGAGACGAGGCGGGGGCCTTCTACGCGGTGCACGCCGAGCGCCCCTTCTACGCGGAACTGGTCGAGTTCATGACCTCGGGGCCCTGCATACCGATGGTGCTCGAGGCCGAAGGCGCGGTGCCGAAGCTGCGTGAGGCGATCGGCGCGACCGACCCGGCCGAGGCGGCGGAAGGAACGGTGCGCCGCCTGTACGC
>CBFGQV010000435.1:0-2504 GCA_965651045.1 uncultured bacterium | reverse complement strand
GGCCGGGCAATGTATCAAACGCGGCGCGCCGCTCCGCATTTTGTAGGGTTGTCGGTCGGCCAGGCGGCCGACGCCCCTCCCGCTCGCCCGCCGACCTCCGACTTCGCAACAATTCTTCTTGCCTTGCGCCCCCCACCGGCTCTATTGGTTCAAGTCCAACGTCTTCTCGCAGGTAACGATCGGGGGTCCCGACCAACATGGCACCACGGTGAACACGGACGGCGATCCCAGGGCGGACGAGCCCACCACCCTCGACCGAAGGGTGGCGGGACGCGACGCCGTGGCGGGCTCGCCGGTCGTCGTGCTGTTCGGCGCGCCCGCGCTCACCGACCACGTCGGCCGCCGAACGCCGATTGGTCGCCGCGAAACGCAGCTCCTGGCCTACCTCGCGCTCCACCGCGATCGGCCCCACCCTAGGCACGTGCTGGCGTCCGTTCTCTGGCCCGACCTGCCCGAGGGCCGTGCCCGGAAGAGCCTCAGCACGACGCTCTGGCGTCTCCGACGCGATTTCGAGGAGCGGGGCATCGAGCGCGAACACTTCCTGCTCCGGACCGGCAGCACGACCGTCGAGCTGGTCGTGCACCGCCCCGAGGCGCTCGACGTCGCGACCTTCGAGGCCGCGCTCGACCCACTCCAGCCCGGCGACCTGCAGGACCCGGTGCGGCTGCGGGCCACGGAAGCGGCCGTCGCGCTCTACCGGGGCGACCTGCTCGAAGGCTTCTACGAAGAGTGGGTGGTACTGCATCGCGAGCGGCTGCGCCTCGCGTATCTGAACGCGCTAGGTGCGCTCATGGCCCACCACCGGCATGCCGATCCCGCGCGTGCGGTGGGGCACGGCGAGGCGATTCTCCGCGCCGACCCGTTGCGCGAGTCGGTCCACCGGGCGCTGATGCGCCTGCACGTGGACCTCGGGCAGCGCGCGCGCGCACTCCGGCAGTACGAGGCGTGCCGCGAGATCCTCCGCGACGAGCTCGGCGTGAGCCCGATGGAGGAAACGCGCGCACTGCACGGACGCATTCTCCGGGGCGAACCCGCCGAGGCCCCGTCTCCGCGAACGCCCGATACGCCGTGGCGATCCCCCGACGCGCGGCGCCCAGCCGCCGACCGCATCGCGCGACTCAGCGCCGAGCTCGAGCGCATCGCGCGCCATCTCGACCGGGCGCGGCGGCTGCTCGGAGATCCCCCGAGCGAACCTGGCGAGGGTGAGGGCGACCCCTTGTGAGACCCCTGTGAGAGGCTCGTGAGCGACGCCCTTTAACCTGGGGGCATGCGACCCACGACCCTCTCTCGCGCCGACTCCCATGTGATGGTCATGCGGCTCTGGCGCGAGCGTCGCGAGCTGCCCGGGCGCGACGACGCCTGGCGCCTCAGCATCGAGCTCGTCGACGGGGGGCCACGCGTGGTCCTGATCGACGCGACCGAGATCGCGCGCGTGCTCACGCCGCTCGCCGACCGTATCGGCGCACGGCTGCCCGCCGAACTGAGGCCGCACTGATCGATGCGCCCGCACCCGCCCGTGCCCGTGTCCGCGCCCACACCCTTCGACGCGCGACGCGCCATCGAGGCGCTGGCCTCGGCGGGGCTCGAGCCCGTGTTCTGCGCGGGCTGGGACCGCTTCCGCAGGCAGGCCACCGGCGCCGACATCGCCGTCGTCGTCGCGCCCTGGCTGGATCAGTACCCGCTCGCGCGCCTCGAGGACTTCGAGGCCGAGCGGCCGTGGCTTCCGCTCGTGCTTCTCACCGAGCGGCCGCCCGAGAACCTCAAGCTGCTCGCCCGCGTCCGGGTCGAAACCGTGCTCTTTCTCGGCGCCGACGAAGCCGAGCTCCCCGCGGTCGTGCGGGCCACGCGGGGCGACACCGCGTTCAAGGCCCTCGCACGCGCGCTCCGCGAACGCGAGGACCTGCCCGGCGTGCTGAGGCTGGCCCTCGCGCGCACGCTCGAGGACCGCCCGCCGCTCGAGCCCGTCGACGCCGCGTCGCCCAAGGCACCCGCGCGCTCGATCCGCTCGCTCGCCCGCCGCGCACGCTGCTCGCCCGACTACCTGAGCCGCGTGGCGCGCCGCCACGACCTCGACCTGAGGGGATTCCTGGGCTGGGTCGTGGCCCTCCGGGCGCTCCAGATGAGCGCCGACGCCGACGTCACCTGGGAGCAGATCGCGTGGCGCCTCGGATACGAGTCCGTGAGCGGCCTGAGCGAACACCTCAAGTCGACGCTCGGCCACCGCCCCACCGACCTCGACGCGGCCGACCTCGGCCGCTGGCTCGGCGAGATGCGCACGCGCTTCCACCTCGATCGCAGGCGCGAGGAGAAGGCAGGCCGCCAGCCCGATCGGGTTTCCAGTAGCGAGGTCGGAGTCTCTGAAGATGCCGCCCACGCCACCGTGCAAGGTTCCGTCTCATGAAGCCGCACATCGTCGTGAAGCTGCGCGAGGGCGCACGGGCACCGGAACTGCCCCACTGGGTCGACATTCGCGACTCGAAGGGCGGCGTGCGCGAGACCTTCGT
>CBFGQV010000434.1:0-2507 GCA_965651045.1 uncultured bacterium | reverse complement strand
AATCAGGGAGCCGCGCCTCGGGCCCGAGGTCACGATCGTCGCAGATTCATGCGGTATTCAGGAGGCACGAGCACCTGGGTGGGACCTGCGGATTAGGGAAAAATTGATCCTTGCGCCCCATGGGATCGCCATCTATCTTGACCCCAGGACACTCCACTTCATTCCACTTCACCCCACCTGGTGCCACCCGGTGAACGGTTTTCTGGGGCGCTACGAGCATCAGCTCGACGACAAGGGGCGCGTCTCCCTGCCTTCGGCGTTTCGCCGCGAGGCCGAGGGCGACCGCTTCGTGTTGCTCCAGTGGGAACGGCCCTACCTGACGCTTTTTCCGGCCGACGTGTGGCAGGAAGTCCAGCGCCGCATGCTCGAGTTTCGGAAGTCGCAGCGTGCCGCGTGGAACCAGGTCCGCGAGATCGTCTCCAACGCCGTCGAGGTGGTGCCGGACAAGCAGGGCAGGATCCTCGTTCCGGCCTGGCTCAAGGAGGCCGCCGGCCTCGACGGTCAGGTTCTGCTGAACGGCAACATCGACCGCATCGAGCTCTGGAACCCCGAGACGTACCGGGCGACGGTCAAGCCTCCGACCGACGGCTCGATGGAGAACTTCCATCTGCAGGTGTTCGGATGACGGGGGCTCCTCTGCACGGCTACCACGCCCCGGTCCTGGCGGAGCGCGTCGTGGAGCTTCTCGACCCCCGCGGCAACGGGCTCTGGCTGGACGGCACGGTCGGGGGCGGAGGGCACGCCCGCGTGCTGCTCGAGCGTTGTGCGGACTGTCGGCTGCTGGCGGTCGATCGTGATCCCGAGGCGCTCGACGAGGCCCGGGCGGCGCTCGCGCAGTTCGGGGGGCGCGTGCGCTTCGTGCTCGCCCGCTTCGACGAGGCAATCGATGACCTCGAGGTTCGAGACCGCGGGCTCGACGGCGCGCTGCTCGACCTGGGCATTTCATCGCACCAGGTCGACGAGGACCGGCGCGGCTTCACCTTCCGGGCCGGCGCCCCCCTCGACATGCGCATGTCGAGCGAGGGCCCGACGGCCGCCGATCTCCTGAACACCGCGTCCGAAGACGAGCTCCAGCGCATCTTCCGCGACTTCGCCGAGGAGCGCCGGTGGCGTGCCCTCGCCCGCGAGGCGGTGCGCCGTCGGGACGACCGCCCGTTCCGCACGAGCGACGACCTGGTCGCCGCACTCACGCGCGTGCTCGACCGTCCGGCCACCCAGCAGGACAAGGCGCGCGTCTTCCAGGGACTTCGCATGGCGGTCAACGGCGAGGTCGACGCGCTCGAGCGTGCGCTGCCACGGCTCCGCGACGCGCTCAACGCCGGCGGCATCGTGGCGGTCATCGCGTACCACTCGATCGAAGACCGCATCGTGAAGCACAGCTTCCGCGAATGGAGCCGCGCGTGCGTGTGTCCGCCCGAGCTCCCGGTCTGTGCCTGCCGCGGACGGGCGCTCGGCGTGACGCTGACGCGCCGGCCGTTGCGGCCGGGCGCGGCCGAGATCGAGGAGAACCCCCGCGCTCGGAGCGCCCTGCTGCGCGCATGGAGGAAGGCGGCATGAGCGGCCTCTCGACCCCGTCGAAGGTGGCCCTGGTGATCGCCGTGCTGCTCGCCTCGCTGAGCCTGGTGGCGTGGCGCCAGAGCCGCGCCCTCGAAGCGTTGGGCGGCCTCGACGCGGTCCGGAAGGAGATGTCGCTCGCGCTGGCCGAACGCGCCGAACTGAACCGGCGCATCCAGTACCTCCAGAGCTACGGGCGCGTGGTGCGCGACGCACGCACCCGCCTCGGCATGCACACCCCGGACGCGCGGGAGCAGGTGCTCCTCGCCCAGGACCGCCCATGAGCGCTTCGTCACGCACTCCGTCGAACCCGGCGTGGCGCCGGAAGGCCCTGCTCGGCGGCTGGCTCGCGGCTTCGCTCGTCCTGGCCGGTCGCGCGGTCGAGCTCCAGGTGCTCGAGGCGTCGGACTGGCGGGCCCGTGCCGAGGGCCAGCACCAGATGACGTCCGAGATCCCCGCGCCGCGGGGTGCGATTCTCGACCGTGACGGGGTTCCGCTTGCGATCTCTCGCGAGACCTTCCGCGTGAGCATCGACCCGCAGCACGTCGAAGACCGTGCCGAGATGCGGGCCCTCCTGCAGCGCGTACTGGGCATTTCGCCCGCCCGCGCCGCCCGCGTGACGGACCCGTCGCGCGAATGGGCGGTCGTTCCGGGCGTCTTCGAGCCCTCCGTGCGACAGGAGCTCGCCGGGGTCAAGGGCATCTACCTGGAGCGGGTGCTGCGGCGCGACTATCCGCACGGCGAACTGGCCCTGGGGATTCTCGGGCGGGTTCAGGAGGGCGTCGGCCGGGGCGGCATGGAAGAGGCCTTCGACTCCGTTCTGAGCGGCCGCCCCGGCCGCCAGGTGCTCGCGCGCGACGGACGCGGCCGGGAGATCCCGGGCGAGGTCTTTCAGGTCGAGCCGCCCGTGGCCGGCGGAGACGTCACCCTGACGATCGACCTCGACCTGCAGG
>CBFGQV010000433.1:0-2508 GCA_965651045.1 uncultured bacterium | reverse complement strand
CCGGCCGTCCTCACTCCTCGCGCATGGCCACCAGCGGGTCGACCCGGGCCGCGCGCCTGGCCGGTAGCCACGAGGCCGCGAGCGCGATGAGGCCGAGCAGGGCGGCGACGGCGCCGTGCGTGAGCGGGTCCGAGGCGCGCACTTCGTAGAGCAGGCTCTCGAGCAGGCGGCTCGACGCGAGCGCGCCGGCCAGGCCGATCACGATGCCGAGGGCGGTCAAGCGAATCCCCTGGCGCATGACGAGGCGGCTCACGTCGGAGCGTGCCGCGCCGAGCGCGATGCGCACACCCATCTCGCGGGTGCGCTGCGCGACCACGTACGACATGACGCCGTAGATGCCCACCGCGCCCAACACGAGCGCGACGGTGCCGAAGAGCAGCACGAGGGTGAGTGAGAGGGTACGGCCGCCGCCGGCGCGCTGACTCACCACGTCGCTCAACAGGCGCATGTCGTAGGGCGGCAGGGTGGGGTCGAGCGCTCTGAGCTGCTCGCGCACCGCGGGGGCCACCTCGAGGGGATCGCCGTTCGCGCGCACCAGCACCACGAGCGACGATACGATCCACGATCCACCGACCGGCATGTAGAAGCCGGGCGGTGGTGCGCGCGTGGGGCCCATGTCGTGGGTGTCGGCGGCCACGCCGATCACCGTCGGACGAACGGCCCCCCAGCCGACCAGGTGAATCGTGCGGCCCAGGGGATTCTCGTCGGGAAAGAGCTGCCGCCCCAGCTCTTCGGTGATCACCACGCCGTCGAAGTCCTCGCGTTGGTCGGAGGGCTCGAAGCCACGGCCGGCCACGATGCGGATCCCCGCGGCCTCGAAGAAGCCGGGGTTCACGGTGCGGATCTCCACGAAGTGGCTCAGGACGTCGGGATTGTCGCCCGAGGCGACGTCGGTCAGGTTGGTGCCGCCGTTCAGGGGAACGCGGTTCGTGAAGCCGACCGAGGTCACGGCCGGAAGCGAGGCCAGGCGGGATTCGAGCTCGCCGTAGAAGCCCGTGATCGCTGTGCGGTCCGGGTAGGCGGCCGAGGGGGGTGAGAGCTGGAAGGTGAGCACCTGCTCGGGGCGTTCGACGCCCACGTCGATCGACGACACGGCCCAGAAACTCCGGAGCAGCAGCCCCGCGCCCGCGACCAGTGTCATGGCCAGCGCGACCTCGGCCACCACGAGCGCGCGGCGGAGCCCCGTGGCGGCACCCGCCGCCCCGCGCCCGCCCTCGCGAAGCCCCTCGAACAGATCGCCGAGCCGCGCCCGGAGCGCGGGAATCAGCCCGACCACGACCCCGGTGATAAGCGCGGCGCCCAGCGCGAAGCCGAGCACCGCGGCGTTGATGCCGAGCTCGGCGCCGGTCGCGCCCCGAGGCAGCGCGCCGCCGAAGGTGGCGGTCATGGTGCGCACGCCGACCCACGCGAGCGCCACCCCCACGGCCCCGCCCGCGAGCGCGAGCAGCACGCTCTCGCCCAGGAAGAGGGCGACAATGCGTCCGCGCCCGGCTCCGAGCGCCCCCCGCACGGCGATCTCGCGCCCCCGGACCTCGGCCCGCACCAGGAGCAGATTCGCGACATTGACGCACGCGATCAGGAGCACCAGCAGCGCCGCCCCGGCGAGGAACCACACCTGCCGGCCTCCGTCGCGCCCGATCATCCAGTCGCGGAGCGGAATCGCGTCGACGGTCCACTCGGCGTTGGCCTCGGGGTACTCGGCTTCGAGGCGCGCGAAGATCGCCTTGAGCTCGGCGTCGGCCGCGTCGAGGGGGGTGCCGGCGGCGACGCGCGCCATGGCGTTGTAGCTGCGCGAGCCGCGGTAGAGGTTGGTCGGGTCCCAACGGAAGAGCGTGAAGGCCGCGGGGCGGCGGTGCAGCTCCAGGTCGGGTGACGCCACGCCGATCACCGTGTGCGGCTCGGCGTTCAGCACGACGGTCCGTCCGATCACTCCGGGGTCACCCGCGAAGCGCTCCTGCCAGAGCGCGTGCCCGAGAATCACCAGAGCCGGCGCGTCGACGTGGTTCTCGTCGGCCGCGAAGTCACGACCCACGACGGGGGGCATGCCGAGCACCGAGAAGAACTCCGGCGTCACGGCCATCGCCTGCAGCCGCTCGGCCTCGTCGCCGTCGGCGAAGTTGACCGACTCGTAGCTGTAGATCGCGAGCTCTTCGAGCGTGGTCGACTGCTCGCGCAGATCGAGCAGGTTCGGAATGGACTGGCTGTTGCCGGTCCAGCCGCCCTTGCGCGCATCGGAGAGCCAGACGAGTCGGTCGGACTCGGGGTAGGGCAGGGGCGCCAGCAACGCGCCATGGAGTACGCTGAAGATCGCCGTATTGGCGCCGATGCCGAGCCCGAGCGTGAGCACGGCGATGACCGCGAACCCGGGCCTGCGCAGGAGCGTGCGTGCCGCGATGCGCAGGTCACCCATCCATCCACCCATGTCTCCCCCTCGTCGTTGCATGAACTCGCGGGCCCGCTCGAATGCGAAGGCCCAGGTCATCAGGTGCGCCGCGTACCAATACCAGA
>CBFGQV010000432.1:0-2524 GCA_965651045.1 uncultured bacterium | reverse complement strand
CGATCGGGGCCGGACCCCGCGCTTTCGAGGAACACCCGATGAGCACCCTACGTGACCTCCGTCAGCGACGGTTCGTCCAGATTCTCCTTGCCTACCTGGCAGCCAGTTGGGTGGTCATCGAGGTTATCTCGCAGCTCGTCGAGCACGAGATTCTGCCTGGAATCGTCTATCGGCTGGTCCTGGTCTGGTTTCTAGGGGGATTACCCGGGGCCGCGGTGGTGGCGTGGTTCCACGGAGAGCAGGGGCGTCAGAGGGCGCCCCGCTCCGAGATCGCCTTCCTGGCTCTGCTGGTCATCGCACTCGGCGGCTTCACGTTCAACTCGGTCTCGGCCCACCTCGAGACGATGCGGGCCATGGCCGGCGCGGAGCTTGGCGGGCTCCCCCCCAACCGCATCGCCGTGCTGTACCTCGACGACCGATCCGGGGGCAACCTGGGTGCGGTGGCCGACGGCTTCACCGAAGATCTCATCGCCGCGCTGTCTCGCGTTCCGGAGTTGGACGTGGTGAGTGCGAACGGTGTCCGCCCGTTCCGGGGCGACGACGCCGACCCGGGTTCGGTGGCAAGCGCGCTGGGCGCCGGTACCATCGTGCAGGGAAGCGTGGGCGAGACGCGCACGGGCGTGGCGGTGGACCTGGCGCTGGTGGACGGGGCGAGCGGCGCCGTGTTCCGGCGCACCAGCCTCGAGGTGCCCGTGGCCGTTCTGTTGGAGGGTGGTACGCGGCTGGCCGAGGAGTCGGCCACGCTGCTCCGCGAACGGTTGGGAGAGGAGGTGCGCCTGCGCGAGAGCCGTACGGAGACCGACGTCACCGCGGCCTGGAGCCTGCTCCAGCAGGGCCGCCGCGCCATGAAGGACGCCGAGAGTGCGGTCGACGAAGGACATGGCGAGGCGGCTACCGCGCATTACCTCGCAGCCGACTCACTGCTCGAGCTAGCGGCCCAACTGGACACGACATGGGCGCAGCCCGTCGCGCTGCGCTCCGAGATCGCGTACCGCCGCGCCCGCTTGCCCGCGGAGATGATCGCGGGGCTCCCTCACACGCTCGCCGCGATCCGGCACGGCGACGCCGCGGTGGCACGCGACGCGACCGACGCTGGCGCCCTCGAAGCACGGGGCACCGCCCGCTACTGGCGCTGGCTCACGGACCCCGACCTGGAAGGCGCCGTGCGGGACGCGCTACTCCGCACCGCGCGCGACGACCTTGAGGGCGCCGTCCAGCGCGACCCCCGCCGCGCGTCGGCCTTCAGCACCCTCAGTCATCTCTACTATAACGACCCCGAGGCCCCCGGCCTCACCTCCGTCCTGATGGCGGCGCAGCGGGCGTACGAGGAGGACGCCTACGTGGAGTCGGCCGCGAACGTGCTCTGGCGCATTCACACCGCCGCGCTCGATATCGGGCAGTTCCCGCCGGCCCGGAACGCCTGCGAAGAGGGGCGGACCCGCTTCCCCGACGACTACCGGTTCCGGCTCTGCCGCATTCGTCTCATGGCCACGCCCGCGCTCGACGCCGACCCGTCCGAGGCCTGGCGCCTGATGGTGGAAGCCGACTCGCTCGCCCCCGACCGGGATCGCGCCTACTACAACGTGGAGAACCGCATGTTCATGGCCGCGGTGCTCCACCGTGCGGGGCTCCCCGACAGCGCTCGTGCCACCCTCGCGCGCGCCGCCCGCGAAGCCGACGACCCGCACATGGATCCCCACCGGGATCTGTGGCTGCGCGAGGCCATCGTTCGCAGCCGCATCGGCGAGACCGAAGAGGCCGTGGCCCTCGTCCGCCGCTACCTCGTGGCCAACCCCGGCCACCGCTTCGACCAGGGGTACGGGCTCTCCTGGTGGTGGAGGGAGTTGGAGCCGGAGCCGAGCTTCCGCCGCCTGCTGGCCCTCCAGACGCAGAACGAACACTGATTCCCACGCGAGGCAGGAGCCTAAGCACATGACCGATTCGAACCTTACAGCCCCGTCGCAAGCGGCCGCACCGCTCCGCATACGGGTCACCCTCCGCTACATCGAGATCCTCGACAGCAAGGACGTCGACACCCACGGCGAGTTCCGCTTTCGCTTTCGGGCGGGCGTTCCGGAGCGAGACGACATCCGAGAATCGCGGATTCCCGAAGAGCAGAACGCCCACCTGGCCATTTCCGAGCACCCGGCCATGAACCGACTCAGCCTGGGCACCGTGCTGTTCGACGGCTACGTGGAACGGGGCGAATCGCTGCTGGTCGAGGCGGAGGGTGAAGAGATCGACCGCCTGACCCCCAACGATTCGCTTACCCCCTACCGCCGGGTCTTCTCAGGGCCTGTTGAGGCGGCACTCGGTGAGCACGGGCCCTGGGACGAAGGCGGCGACGGGGTGAACGATCCCGAACAGCTCGGCGATTGGCGCTTCGCCTACGCCGTGGAGGCCGTCGGGTCTCAGAGCCGCTCTCAGTACTCCTCGGAGACGTACTGATTCCAATGCCGGGTCAACCGTTCATCTAGCCGGACGATCCGTGCCCCGATACCTTCGCGCCGACCCGCCAGTGGAA
>CBFGQV010000431.1:0-2529 GCA_965651045.1 uncultured bacterium | reverse complement strand
TTGCCGGTCGTGCTCGAGCGTGGCGAGGGGGTATGGGTCTGGGACGTCGAGGGCAGGAAGTTCCTGGACATGCTGGCCGCGTACTCGGCGCTGAACCAGGGGCACCGACACCCGGCGATCCTGGAGGCCGCGCGCGCGCAGATGGAGAAGCTCACCCTCACGTCGCGCGCCTTCCACAACGACCAGATGGGCCCCTTTCTCGAAGAGCTCTGCGAGGTCACGGGCTTCGCCAAGGCGCTGCCCATGAACACCGGCGCCGAGGCCGTCGAGACGGCGATCAAGATGGTGCGGAAGTGGGGCTACCAGGTGAAGGGGGTGCCCGCCGACCGCGCCGAGATCATCGTGTGCACGAACAACTTCCACGGGCGCACGACGACCATCGTGGGGTTCTCCTCCGAGGCGCAGTACCGCGAGGGTTTCGGGCCCTTCACCCCGGGCTTCAAGCTCGTGCCCTACGGCGACGCGAAGGCCTTGGAAGCGGCGATCACCGACCACACGGTCGGCTTCCTGGTCGAGCCGATCCAGGGCGAGGGGGGCGTCGCGGTGCCGCCCGACGGGTACCTCGCCTGCACCCGTGAGATGTGCCGGGACCGGGGCGTAGCGTTCATGGCCGACGAGATCCAGACCGGTCTCGGGCGCACCGGCCGCATGTTCTGCTGCGATTGGGAAGAGGTGCGCCCCGACGTCCTCATCGTCGGAAAGGCCCTGGGGGGCGGGGTTTATCCGGTGTCGGCCGCGCTCGCCGACGCCGAGATCATGGACGTCTTTCGCCCGGGCGACCACGGCTCCACCTTCGGCGGCAATCCTCTCGGCGCCGCGATCGGGCGCGCGGCGCTTCGGGTCATCGTCGACGAGCGGCTCGCGGAACGCTCCGACGAGCTCGGCCGCTGGTTCATGGAGGAACTCCGAGGCATCGACTCGCCCCACGTGCTCGAAGTGCGGGGCAGGGGGCTCATGATCGGCGTCGAGATTCGCGAGGAATCAGGGCCGGCCCGCCCGTTCTGCGAAGCGCTCCAGGCCCGGGGGATTCTCGCGAAGGAGACCCATCACCAGGTGATTCGCTTCGCGCCCCCGCTGGTCATCGAGCGCGCCGACCTCGAGATGGCCCTCGAACACGTCGCGGAGGTGCTCAGGGGCTGACGCCGCTCACCACTCGATGGTGCCCTGCTTGCTGGTGTCGACCTCTTCGGCGTCTCCCTCGCCCAGCAACACCGCTTCGACCTGCCCGTAAAGAAATTCGCGGGCTTTCGCGTCGCGCGGGTCGAGGCCGTAGTGGTTGATCAGCAGGGTCTGATGCTGCAGCCAGTCCTTCCAGCAGTTCTGGCAGATCTCGGCCAGCACGCGCTCGCCCAGCTCGTTCCTGAAGGGCGCGCGGGGCAGACGGGGGCCCTCGCCGCACCGGCGGCACTCGATGGTTTCCACGGCACTCTCGACGTAGGTTCGGGGGTCCAGTTCGCTCCGCCTACCCTGACCCCTCGCGCCGAGGTCCCCCGTGCCCCGTACCGCCATCGTCGGAACCGGCCACTACGCGCCCGAGCGCGTCGTCACGAACGACGACCTCGCGGCGCGCATGGACACCTCCGACGCCTGGATCCGAGAGCGGACGGGCATCGAGGAGCGGCGGTGGGTGGAGGCGGGCATGACCGGCGCGGAGATGGCGAGACGGGCTTCGGTCATGGCGCTCGAAGCGGCGGCGGTCGAGCCGTCCGAGATCGACGCGATCGTGCTCGCCACGCTGAGCCCCGACCACTTCTTCCCGGGCACGGGCGTCTTTCTGCAACGCGCTCTGGGCATCGCCGGGCCGCCGGCGCTCGATGTGCGCGCGCAGTGCACGGGCTTCCTCTACGGGCTGTCGGTCGCCGACGCGTGGATTCGGGTTGGGCAGTACCGCACCGTGCTCCTCGTCGGCGTCGAGATCCAGTCCACCGGGCTCGACCTCTCGGACCGCGGGCGCGACATGGCCGTGCTCTTCGGCGACGGCGCGGGCGCGGCGGTGCTGCAGGCCACCGACGAGGCGGACCGGGGTGTGCTCTCGGTGCATCTGCACGCCGACGGCGCCCACGCCGAAACCCTCTGGTGTGATGCGTCGAGCAGCGCGCGCCACCCGCGCATCACCGCCGAAGACCTCGCCGAGGGGCGCCAGTACCCGCGCATGGACGGGCGCGAGGTGTTCAAGCACGCCGTCACGCGCATGCCCGAGGCCGTCATCGAGGCGCTCGACGCCCAGCGCCTTTCGGCGTCGGACATCGATCTGCTGATCCCCCATCAGGCGAACCTGCGCATCTCGCAGATGGTGCAAAGGCGGCTCGAACTGCCGGACGACCGCGTCTACAACAACATTCAGCGCTACGGCAACACCACGGCGGCGACGATTCCGATCGCGCTGAGCGAGGCCGTACGCGAAGGGTGCCTCGCGCCGGGCGACCTGCTCTGCCTCGCCGCCTTCGGCTCGGGCTTCACCTGGGGGAGCGCCCTCGTCCGCTGGTGAGGCCGACATCTGGACCCCGACCCCCCGCGTACCTACATTTT
>CBFGQV010000430.1:0-2537 GCA_965651045.1 uncultured bacterium | reverse complement strand
TCGACGCGGTTGCGGTACGCGCGACCGACGGCACCGGTGACGTCTTCTCGATGCGCCGGGGTACGCCCGCCGTCGCCCTGTCGTTCGGCGTCGACCCCGATACGCTCTTCCGTCAGGCCCTGGCCCGCGGCCGCGCACCGGCCGCCGGCCGGGACGCGGGCGTGTTTCCGACCGATCTCGCGCGCGGCCTGCTCGGGCCCGTACCGACCCCTGGCACGCTGGTCGAGGTGCTCGCCGGCGCCGCGCTGTCGTTTCGGCTCCGGGGTGAGCCTCGGGTCGCGATGGTGGTCGACGACGCGGCGGGCTCGGCGTCGGGGTTCTGGCACGAGGGGTTGAACCTCGCCGGCGTGCATCGCGCGCCGCTCGTGCTCGTGATCGACGCGGGCCCGGAGCCGTTTCGTGGCGGGGCCGGGCGTGCGCCGTTCATCGACCGGGCCCCCGCCTACGGCGCCCGCGGGCTTCGGGCCCGAACCGGAGATCCCCAGGATCTTCTCGAACGGCTCGACGAAGCCGTCGCGGCGGCCCGCGCCGGCGCCGGGGTCCAGCTGGTCGAGGTTCTGACCGACACCACCGACGACGACACGGTCGCCACCCTGGCGGGGCGCCTTCGTTGGGCCGAGGCCGTCGACGACGAACAGGTCGACGAGTGGCGCGCCCAGGCGTCGGCCGAGATGGAGGAGGCGCTCGCGCGCGTGCTCGACGAGGCGGCCCCGGCCCCCGACGAGGCGCTCGCGCCCGTGGTGCCCGGCGGACCGCCCGCACGTCCGATCTGGAACCCGCCGACGCGCCCCTCGGTGCGCTCCTCGACATGACCCGCGAACCCGGAGGATCGGTGGCGACCTCGACCCTGCCCGAGCACGTGACGCGGACGAGCCGCGGCGAGCCGGTCACCTTTCTCGAAGCCGTCGCCGAGGCGCTCTTTGAAGAGATGACCCGCGACGACCGCGTGTTCCTGCTGGGCGAGGACATCGGCGTCTACGGTGGCGCGTTCAAGGTGACCCGCGGCTTTCTGGACCATTTCGGCCCCGGCCGGGTGATCGACACGCCGATCGCCGAAGGGGGATTCACGGGCGTGGCGGCGGGCGCCGCGCACATGGGCCTGCGCCCGGTGGTCGAGATGCAGTTCATGGACTTCATCTCGCCGGCGTACGACGTGCTGACGAACTACATCGCGACCTCGGCCTACCGCGGCGCGGGTCCGCTTCCGATGGTCGTGCGCGGCCCGGTCGGTGGGGGGAACCGCGCCGGTCCCTTCCATTCGCAGAACGTCGAGATGGCTTTCTTCCACACGCCGGGTCTGAAGATCGTCTACCCGAGCACGGCGTACGACGCCAAGGGGCTGCTCAAGGCCGCCATTCGCGACGACGCGCCGGTCCTCTTCGAGGAACACAAGGGGCTCTACCGGGCTCCGAACCTGCGCGAGGTGCTGCCCGACGAGGACTACGTCGTGCCGCTCGGGAAGGCGCGTACCGTGCGCGAGGGCCACGATCTCACGGTCGTGACCTATGGGCTCATGGTGCACCGCTCGATCGAGGCGGCCGAGCGACTCGCGGGCGAAGGCGTCGACGTCGAGATCGTCGACCTGCGCACGCTGCTGCCGCTCGACGACGAGCACATCGTCGAGAGCGTCAAGCGCACGGGTAAGCTGCTCGTGGTGCATGAAGACACGCGCACCGGCGGCATCGCGGGCGAGATCGCGATGCGGGTGAGCGAGCAGGCGTTCGAGTGGCTCGACGGCCCGATGCTGCGTGTCGCGGCGATCGACGCGCCGATCCCCTTTGCGGGCGTGCTCGAAGACCGGGTTCTGCCCGGTGTGCAGGACATCGTCGAAGCCGCCCGGTATCTCGCGAAGTACTGAACGACATGACGCTTGCAGCGCTTGCCATCTTGCAGGCATTGGGTAAACTCAAGGCTCCCGGGGCCCAGCCAGCGGCCCGCGCCCCGACGCCGACCTGACGAACCGGACATCCTGGAGAGACGAGCGTGTCTCGTATCGAAGTTCCCATGCCCCAG
This sequence comes from uncultured bacterium, assembly GCA_965651045.1. Classification (GTDB taxonomy): domain Bacteria; phylum Gemmatimonadota; class Gemmatimonadetes; order Longimicrobiales; family Gaopeijiaceae; genus Gaopeijia. Next base: position 524 of record CBFGQV010000430.1, on the reverse strand, counting down.
ATGGGCGAATCCATCGCCGAGGGCACCGTTTCGAAGTGGCTGAAGGCACTCGGCGACACCGTCGAGCGCGACGAGCCGATTCTCGAAATCTCGACCGACAAGGTCGACGCGGAGATTCCCGCGCCCTCGTCGGGCACGCTGGTGGCCATCGAGGTGCAGGAGGGTGAGACGGTCGAGGTCGGCACGATCGTGGCGTACATCGACACCGAGGGCGGCGCCGCCGATCAGCCGACGGGCGATGCGGCCGCGGCCCCGGCGACGTCGGGCGACGCTTCGGACGAGCCGAGCGACGAGGGCCGCGAGGCCGCGTCGGCCGAGTCGGGCGGTGGCGAGCCGTCGGACGATGCCCCGGAGGCCGCTGCCGAGCCCGGCAGCGAAGAGGAGCGTCTGCGCACGCGCTCGACCCCGGTCGTTCGCAAGATCGCCGAGGAGCACGGCATCGACATCGCTTCGGTCTCCGGCACGGGACACGCGGGGCGCGTGACCAAGCAGGACATTCTCGACTTCATCGAGTCCGGGAAGGG
>CBFGQV010000429.1:0-2538 GCA_965651045.1 uncultured bacterium | reverse complement strand
TAGCGGCTCGACTCGCCCATCGAAATGCGGTGGTCGTAGGGCTCGCCGCCCGTGAGCAGCGTCAGCCCCGAGCCGTCGAGGCCGACGCGGTAGAGCTCCATGTAGTAGGGGTCCTGGCCCTCTTCGCGCCCGGACCCGAGGAAGTAGAGCACGCCCCGTGCCTCGTCCACCCCCACCACCTGGTCGACGTGGAAGGGACCTTCGGTGAGGCGGTTCCTCAGCGTGCCGTCGTCGCGGTAGCGGTAGAGGTGCGCCCAGCCGTCGCGCTCCGACCACCAGATGAGATCTCCGTTGGCGAGGCGCTCCGGGGTGCGCGTCTCCATATAGGTGTTCAGACGATCTTCGAACAGCACCCGCGCCTGGCCCGTCGCCACGTCAGCGATCATCACGTCGGTGCGCTTGCGGTCGCGGCTGATCCGGTAGAAGTGCAGCTCGCCGGGGTCGTCGCCCAGCCACACCGAGCGTCGGGGCTCTTCCGAGTCCGGATACACGAAGGTGCGGCGCGAGGGAATCGAGATGCCCTCGTCCTTCCACGCCTCGTACTGCACGCGCCGGGTCTGGCGGGCCTCGAGGTCGTAAAGCCAGAGCTCGCTCTGGGTGACGTTCTCCTCGCCCGGCATGTCGTACTTGTAGCTCTCGAGCTCGGGCCGTTCGTTGCCGACCGAGTGCACGACCCAGAGCTCGGCCACCTCGCGCTGGTCCTGGCGCACGATGGCGAAGTGCCTCGAGTCAGGGGCCCATGAGACGTTGGCGCGGCGGCGCTCGTCCTTGTTCTCTTCGCGCTCCTGATCGGTATCGCCACGGGCGCGGAAGCCCCACTCGTAGTGTTCCTCGCCATCGGTGGTGAGGCGAATCTCTTCGACCTCGACGTCGTCTTCGGCCTCACGGGCCTCGTCACCGCTCTTGCCGCGCCGCGCGTCGAGCACCCGCGCGTAGTCCTCGCCCGACATCATGTAGAGGTCGAACTCGCGTGCGAAGACGACCCAGGAACCGTCGGGTGCCACGCTGGCCCAGGACGGGTGCTCGTCGGGCGCTTCGTAGTCCTCGAGTTCGCGGAGCGTCTGCGTCGTGACGTCGAACTCGAAGTAGTGGACCTTCTTGCGCGTGCGCGGACGGGCGCTGCGCCGCTCCTCCTGCTGTTCCTCTTCCTGCTCGTCCACCTCGTCTTCCTCCTCCACCTCCTCGTCGAGCGAGGACTCGACGTCGAACTGGAGCGTGTTGCCGTCGATGAACCGGATGTTGCGGATCGGAAGATGCTGGCCGTCCCACGGGTCGCCGGTGATGCGCGTGAGCTCGGCGGCGAGCCGATCGTTGTCGAAGAGCTGGCGGCGGCTCCGCTGCACCGGGTCGACGAGGTAGTAGAACGAGCCGTCCGACGTGTCCCACTGGTACCAGAACCGTTCCGTACCCTCGATCCAGCGCGGGTTCACGGACGTGCTGTAGATCAGCCGATCGAGTTTGTACGGCGCGAAGCGTGCGGCGAGGCGGTAGTTGGCCGAGCCGGGTCCGCCGACGACGTCCGGGGCGGGGTTCGTCTGTGCCGCACTCGACATCGCGCCCCCGAGAAGGAGGGCGGCGGCGAGTGCGAGCGAGGGTAGCAGGGAAGTCGCGCGGGTGGCGACCGAACGGGGGTGGGTCACGTCGTGCTCCGGTGCACAGGGGTCATTGGTTGGCCCCAAGAGGCGGGCCGGAGGCCCGGAAGGCAATGGCGAGATTTTCCTTGCGCGCCGTCGGGCGCCGTCGCTACCCTCGTCCACCCGAGTGTCACGAAACTGACGGAGCGATCAGAGAGCCGACATGACGCAGCAGACAGCCACGCCGGACGGACTGGCCCGCCGACTCTCGTCGACCCTGGAGGAGCGGGGGTGGGGCTACGAAGACTTCCACCGCCGCGTGCGCGAGGCCGCCGCCGGCGCCCGTGGCAGCAGCTACGGGTCGGTGTGGAGCTACGTGAACGGCAAGGTGGCCGAGCCGCGCCCGCGCATCGTCCGGGCGATGGCCGACGCGCTCGGCGTGACCTACGAGTGGCTGGTGTCGGGTGAGGGACCGCGGACGACCGAAGAGGCCGCCCGCACCCGGACCCCGCCGGTGGCGGCCCGCGAAGAGGGGCAGCAACGGCTGGCCCGTCTGCTCGAGGCCATGGAGGGCGCGCGTGAGCGGCTGCCCGAACCCCCCGCGCGCATTCTCGCCCGCCAGGACCGGGTCGTCGAGCGGCTCGTGATCGACCTGCTCGAGTCGGACGGGCGCAGCTTCGAGAGCTACGCCGAGGGCGAGGTGGCCGAGGCGACGCGCCTCGTCACATGGATTCTCACCCTGCCGCTCGTGACGCTCGGCGGCACCGAGGCGCTCGCGCGCCGCGACCGCCGCGAAGCGTACACGCTCACGATGGCCGCGGCACTCCGGCTCGCGCTCTCCGACGGCGCCGAGTCACGCCCGCATCGGGTGCTCGAACGGCTCCGTCGGCTGCGGGCCGCCACCCGCGAGTTGATGCAGCACGAAGAGCCCACGCGAGGAGCGGGCGGGGCGCCGCACTGACCG
>CBFGQV010000428.1:0-2551 GCA_965651045.1 uncultured bacterium | reverse complement strand
AGGGCCGAGCCGACCAACGGATACGACCTGGCCCTGCGCATTCAGAGCGTCACGCAGAACGTCCTGAGCGTGAACGCGGGCTCGTTGTACCCTGCCCTGTACCGTCTTGAGAAGCGCGGCCTGGTGAAGGCGCGCTGGGCCGAGACGGAGAGCGGTCGCCGGGCCAAGGTCTACTCGGTCACCCGAGCCGGGCAGAAGCAACTGGCCGACGAGCGGGACAACTGGGAGCGGTTCGCGGGCGCGCTCCGCGCGATCCTGAGCGTCACATGAGAGTCCTGATCCGTTGGTTCCGATCGCTCTTCCTGCACCGGCGGCTCGAGCGAGACATGCAGGAAGAGATGGCGGCCCACCTCGAACGCGCGACCCGGCGACTGATGACCCGCGGGCTGTCGTACGACCAGGCCCGGAAGGCCGCGCTGCGTGAGTTCGGCAACGTCGACTACCTGCAGGAGCAGGCGCGAGACGCCCGCGGGGGCCGGTGGCTGGAAGCCCTCACGCCCGACACCAAGCTCGCCTTCCGCATGCTGGTCAAGCACCCGGCGCTGAGCCTGGTCGGGGTCCTGGGCATGGCCGTGGCGATCGCCATCGGCACCGGGTTCTTCACCTTCATGGTGTTCTTCTACTCCGCCCCTCCGGTGCCCGGTGGTGAGCAGCTGGTCACCGTCGACTACATCGACGACGATCCGTGCCGGTCGACGCTGTTCGACTACCGACTCTGGAGAGACGGGCTGGCGTCGGTCGAGCACCTGGCCGCCTACCGGACCACGACTCGGTGGCTCGCGAGCAGCCTCGGGGGCGCCTCGTCGGTCGAGGTGGCGGAGATGACGGCGTCCGGATTCCGGGCGGCGCAGGTCCCGCCCCTGCTCGGGCGCCCCCTCGTCGACGACGACCTGATCGAGGGCGCAGCACCGGTCCTCGTGATCGGGCACCGGGAGTGGCAGCGCCAGTTCGGGGCGAGCGACGACGTTCTCGGCACAGAGGTGTCGATCGACGGCACGACGCACACGGTCGTCGGTGTCATGCCCGAGGGATTCCGCTTTCCGGCACACCATGGCTTCTGGGTCCCCCTCGAGGGAACCACCCGTGTGGCCAGCCCCGACGAAGAGAACCGGGTGTGCGTGTTCGGGCGCCTCGCCGCGGGCGTCGACCGGGCTGCCGCCCAGGAGGAAGCGATCGCCCTCGGGCAGGGCGTACGGGAGGAGCGAGCCGCGGTGCTTCCCTTCATCCGGCACCTGCTCGACGTGCAGCACTATTCGCCCTATCTGCTCTGGCTGGCGCAGATCGTGCCCGCGCTGATCCTGGCGGCGGTGGCTGCGAACGTGGCGGCGCTCTTCTACGCCCGGGTCGCGCTCCGTCGAGGCGAGATCACGGTACGCACCGCTCTGGGCGCCTCGCGCGGTCGCATCGTCACGCAGCTCGGCCTCGAGGCCCTCGTACTCTCCGGCTGCGCCGCCGTCGTGGGCTACCTCATCGCTTCGATCGCGTTTCGCCAGGTCGTCGCCCTGCCCAAGGTTCGAAACGAGGCCCCGTACTGGCTGTCGGGCAACCTGCCCCTCGAAACCACGCTCTATGTCGCGGCCCTCGCGCTGGTCGCCGCGGTGATCGTAGGGGTCGTGCCCGCGCTTCGGGCGACCGGGCGCCAGGTCCAGTCGACGCTCCGGGAGCTGACCGGAGGCACCGACCCGCGCATGGGCCGCACCTGGACGGCCGTCATCTGCATGCAGGTGGCCGTGGCCGTCGGGGTGCTTCCCGCGATCGTCGGCATCTCGTGGAACGATGCGCCCCCTCCGACGCCCGGTTTCGAAGCGTCCGAGGTGCTCTCGTTCCGGCTCGAGCCCCACGCCGAACTGCTCCGTGAGGTCGAGGGGATTCCCGGTGTGCTCGGAGTGACGTACGGGTCCACCCTGCCCATGCGGGGCCGCAACGTTCCGATCGAGATCGAACGCAGCACCCACATGGCAGAGTCCGCGCCCGTCGCCATGATGCAGGAGATCGGGCCCGACTATTTCGCCGTGCTCGGCGTCGAGATCGTCGCAGGCCGCGCGTTCGGTCGCAGCGACTTCGAGAGCCCCACGGCCGCGGCCATCGTGAACCGGTCGTTCGTCGAGCTCCATCTGCCGCAGGGCAACCCGCTGGGCGCACGCTTACGGGAGGTCGTCAACGACGATACACCCACCGGCCCCGCGACGTGGTACGAAGTGGTGGGCGTCGTCGACGACGTGCTCCAACCCTCGCGCCGAGGCCGGCCGCTCCCTGCCCTGTACCGGCCGCTGCCCGAAGCCGCGCCCCACACCGTGCTCGCCCGCACGCGCGGCGCCGACGCCTCGGACCTCGTCGCCCGGGTGCGGGCGATCGGAGGCGACATCGCCCCGGGCCACGAGCTGACCGCCACGCCCCTCGACGCCGTCTACCGGGCCGACCGGTCCCTGCACCGCTTCTTCCTCGGCGTGGTGAGCCTGATCACCCTCGCCGTCCTGCTCCTCTCCGCCGCCGGCATCTCGGCCATGATGTCGTTCGCCGTCACCCGACGGAATCGCGAGATCGGCATCCG
>CBFGQV010000427.1:0-2551 GCA_965651045.1 uncultured bacterium | reverse complement strand
GAAGGGGGCGGGCGGCGGGTGAGGGTACGGTGGCGCGGGCCACCCCGCACTCAGCGCGTCCGCGCCAGCTCGGCCACCGCCTGGTCGATTTCGTGTTCCGTGTTGTAGACGTGCGGGCTCACGCGCACGTGGCCGGGGCGGTGGTCGACGATGATGCCGGCGCGCTCGAGCTGCCGGACGGCGCCCGCAGGGTCGTCGTGGGCCACCATGACGATGCCCGAGCGGTGGGACTCGCCGCGCGCCATCCGCAGGCGGAACCCTTCGGCCGCGAGGCCCTCGGCCAGCCGCCGCGCGAGTGCCCTGATGCGCGCGTGTACGACCGCGAATCCCACTTCGTCGAGCAGCTCCTGGCCGCCGAGCGCGGTGTGGACCGTGGGCAGCGCGGGGGTGCCCAGCTCGAAACGGCGGGCGTCGTCGCGGTAGCGGAAGCCCTCGAGGTCGAAGGCGAACTGGTCTTCGGTGGCGAACCAGCTCGTGATGCGCGGGCGCAGCTCGCCGATGCGTTCCTCGCGCACGACAAGGTAGGCGAGGCCCGGCCCGCCGCAGAGCCATTTGAGCGGGCCGGAGGTATAGACGTCGACCCCCCAGTCCGCCGTGGTCACGGGCACCTGGCCCGCGCCCTGGTAGCCGTCGATGAGGCTCCAGGCGCCGGCACGGCGGGCGATGTCTGCGAGCGCCGCGACGTCCTGCACGAAGCCCGTGCCGTAGAAGACGTGCGAGGTGGCGAGAAAGAGCGTGCGCTCGTCGACCGCGTCTTCGAACTGCTGCGGGTCGATGCCCACGCCGTCGTCGCTCCGGAGCACGACGAGCTCGATCTCGGGTTTGACGGCCCACTGGTAGGCGAGCGTGGGAAAGTCGAGCTCGGTGCACACGACGCGCGTGCGTCCGGGCGAGGGCGGAACCGCCTCGGCGACGACCGACAGCGCGGCCGAGGTCGACGGCAGGAGCGCGACTTCGGGGTGGCGGGCACCGTGCAGGGACGCGACACGCTTCCGCAGCTCGTCGAGCCGACCCATCCAGTGCTCGTACCACGCCGACGCGCCCATCGCGTGCCAGCGCGCGCGGAAGTCGTCCAGGTACGCCTCGGCGCGGTCCGAGAGCGCGCCGAGCGAGCACGAGTTCAGGTAGTTCGAGCGCGCGAGAATCGGGTAGTGCGCGCGCAGCGCGTCGAGATCGAACGAGGGGTCCGGCATGCGGCCTTGCGTGGGTGTGCAACGGGCAACCATCTGGTGGCGTAGGGTCAACGAACCCTGATACGACCACTCACGTTCCCAACTGCCCGTGACCACCATGCGATGCATCGGCGCTTCGAGTGTTTCGGCCTTCAGCAGCCTCAACCGTGCGGCGTCGGCCGCGGCAGTCGCCGCGCTCGTGGCCTGTGGGGGCGGCGAGGCGGGGCCGGCGGCCGAACCCACGAGCGGCCTCGATGGCCCCGATCGCCCGCTCGAGCTCACGCCCGAGCCCGTGTACGCGGTGGGGGGCCTCGACGCGCCCGAGTGGGCGAATTTCGGCAGCATCGGCGGGCTCCAGTTCGACGCGGCCGGCAACCTCTACGTGCACGACACCCAGGCACGCCAGATCACGGTCGTTGGCCCTGACGGCACCCGAATTCGCGCGGTGGGCAGCCAGGGTCAGGGCCCCGGTGAGCTTTCGAGCCCAGTCGGCTTCGCGGTGCTCGACGACGGGGGCGTGGCGGTCTTCGACTTTCAGCATCGGGGGTGGGTCGTCTACGGGCCGGACGGCGCGTTCCTGCACAACGTGAGCGTCGACGTCGAGGCGTTGGGCATGCCGGGCCGTGACGTGCTCGTGCACCCCGATGGGTCGATCGTGGCGCCGATCACGGGCCGGATCCGGTTCGGGCCCGCGTCCGAAGCCGAGGAGGACACCCTGCCGCCCCATCGGCCGATCGCGAGGTTCGCGACCGCGCTCGATGGTGAGGCCGCGGTGGTCTATCGAGCCTACGACATGCCCCCTCCCGAGGTCAGCGGGAGCGAACAGAGGCTCGGTGACATGGTGATGCGCATGGCGCCCGAGCGGGCGTTCGTGCCGCCCCTGAACGTGGCCATGCTGCCCGACGGGTTGCTCGCCGTCGCCGACTCGTTCGGGTACCGCGTGAAGCTCGTGGACGGGTCCGGTGCGGTGCGTTCGGTGCTCGAGCGACCGATCACGCCGACTCCGGTCACGCCCGCGATCCAGGAGGCCGAGAAGGCCCGCCGCATCGCCGAGATCGAAGACGGCGGCGGCGTGCGCTTCATGATGAGCGGACCCGGCGGCGCCGTCCGGGGCCCGGACGCCGACGAGATGCGCGCCTTCCAGGAGGCGCGCATCGAGACCATGCTCTTCGCCGACGCGATTCCGGTGATCGAGGAGCTGGCGGTGGACCACGAGGGGCGCCTATGGGTGCAGCGCAGCTCCGGCGCGCCCGACGAGCCGGGCCCCACCGACCTCATCACCGCCGACGGGCGCTACCTCGGCACGCTGGCCCCCGACGGCCTGCGCATTCCAGCGGCCTTCGGGCCGGGAGGCCTCATCGCCCGGGTGGAGCGCGACG
>CBFGQV010000426.1:0-2561 GCA_965651045.1 uncultured bacterium | reverse complement strand
ACGCGCACGGGCATCTCGAGCGCCTCGTGGTCGAGCACGCCGAGAGCCCGGAAGCCGCCGAGGCGTTCCTGGCGCTCGCGCGCGTCGAGGCGACCCGACCCGAAGGGGTGGAGCGAGCCCGCGAACTGCTTCGACGCCTGATTCTCGAGCGCCCGCAGGCGGCCGTCGTGCCGGCAGCCCGCCGCGAACTCCAACGGCTCGGGCGGGACGGACGATGACCAGGTTCGCGACCGCCCTGATCGCTGCGCTCGTCGCAGCCACGCCTCTCGCCGCGCAGCAGATTCTCGTGCCGATGGACCGCGCGCAGGCTGATCACCTGAAGGCGTACGGACTCACGTACTGGGTCGTGGAGCGCGGTGAGGCCGCCGAGTGGTTGCTCAACTACCGCGCCGGATCGTTCCTCTTGCCCGACGTGCCCGAGGTTCGGGCCGAAGCGGCGCTCCGCGGCGTCACCGTCCAGCCGGTCGGCGTCGCCGAAGTGGCCCGCATTCGGGGTGAGATCGCCGAGGGCAACATGGAGGCGGTACCGCTCGAGAAGGCGCCCCGGATCGCCGTCTATACGCCGCCGAACACGACGCCGTGGGACGACGCCGTGACGATGGCCCTCGAGTACGCGGAGATCCCCTACGAAACGATCTGGGACCCCGAAGTCGTCGGCGGAGGTCTGGAGGAGTACGACTGGCTGCACCTGCACCACGAGGACTTCACCGGCCAGTACTCGAAGTTCTTCCTGACCTACGCGGGCGCGTCCTGGCTGCAGGACGAGGTGGCGCGAAACCAGGCGGTCGCGCGGGACCTTGGGTTCCAGTCGGTGCCGGATCTGAAGAAGGCCGTGGCGAGCGAGATCCGCGCCTACGTCGAAGAGGGCGGATTTCTCTTCGCCATGTGCTCCGCGCCCGAGACGCTGGAGCTCGCGCTCGCCGCGGGACCGGTCGACATCGCCGCCGCGTACGCCGACGGCTCGCCGCCCGCGCCCGACGCGAACGAGCGACTCGACTGGACGCGTGGCATGGCATTCGAGGGGGGCGAGCTCCAGACGTCGCCCTCGGTGAACGCCTTCAGCGACATCGATGGCCACCAGGTCAACACGCCCTGGCGGAGCGAGCTGGGGGTCTACACGCTCTTCGACTTCTCGGCCGAGTTCGACCCGGTTCCCGCCATGTTGACGCAGAACCACGAGTCCGTGCTTCCGGACTTCTACGGGCTCACCACGTCGTTCGCCCTCGACCGCATTCGATCGAGCACCGTCGTGCTCGCGCGAGAGGGCGAGTGGGCCAAGTACGTGCACGGCAACGTGGGCGAGGGCACCTTCACCTACTTCGGCGGGCACGATCCGGAAGATGCGGAGCACCAGATCGGTGATCCCCCCACCGACCTCAGCCTCCACCCCAACTCGCCCGGGTACCGGCTCATCTTGAACAACGTGCTCTTCCCGGCGGCGAAGAAGCAGAAGCTCAAGACTTGAACGAGCGCCTCGATCCGGGCGGCGCGCTCGCGGGGCTCGACGGGCTCGAGGGTGGGCCGGCCGGGCCTCCCGAGGCGCCGGGAAGCGCCGGTAGCTTGCGGCTGTCGCCCGATGCCGGGGCGCGGATCCGCCACGAGATCGAACGCGCCGGGGGGCGCGAGGTCTGCTTCCTCGCGCGCGTGGACGAGGCGCGGCTCGTGCACGACGTCCGGGCGGTCGCACGAGGCAACTACGACGCCGTGCTCGCCGCGGCGCGCGACGAGCCCACCGGCGGTGTGATGATCCACAATCACCCGTCGGGTCTGCTCGAACCCTCCGACGCCGACCTCGGGGTGGCCGCCCGGCTCTGGGAGCAGGGGCTCGGCACGGCGATCACGGACACCGGCGCGAGCGCCCTCTACGTGGTCGTCGAGCCCCCGGCCCCGAAGCCCGAGGTGCCGATCGATGTGGGCGAGCTCGACCGCGTGCTCGCTCCGGGAGGCGCGCTCGCGGCCGACTTCGACGGGTACGAGGACCGCCCCGGGCAGCGCGCCATGCTCGCGCGGGTGACCGAGGCCTACAACGACGGCGGCATTCTGCTCGCCGAGGCGGGTACCGGCACCGGCAAGTCCCTCGCCTACCTGCTGCCTGCGGCGCGCTGGGCCCACGACAACGACGAGCGGACGGTGGTGTCGACGGCCACCCTCAACCTGCAGGCCCAGCTCGCCGGCAAGGACCTGCCGCTGGTGGCGCGGCTTCTGGACCACGACGTGGACTGGGCGCTCGTGAAGGGACGCGGCAACTACGTGTCCATTCGCCGCGCTCGGCTCGCGCTTGCCGACCCCGGCGACCTCTTCGACGACGACCGGACGGCCGAGCTCGACCAGCTCCGCGCGTGGCTCGGGACCACCGAAGACGGGTCGCTCGCCGACCTTCCGTTCCAGCCCTCGGACGACGTGTGGGACGAGGTCCGGAGCGACCCCGACATCTGCCTGCGCGGCCGGTGCCCGCACTTCCAGCAGTGCTTCTTCCAGCGCTCCAGGCAGCGCGCGCATCAGGCGAAGCTTCTGGTGGTGAACCACCACCTGCTCTTCAGCGACCTCGCCGTGCGCCGGGC
>CBFGQV010000425.1:0-2580 GCA_965651045.1 uncultured bacterium | reverse complement strand
CCTCGTACCGGAAGCGGGGGCCCGCCGAGCCGCGAATCCCCAGTTCCGTGCTGGTGACGGTCACGGGCTCGAGGTCGAGCGTGTTTTCGGCCACGCCCTGCCGGAAGAGCTGGCTCTCGGACGGCGCGCGGAAGCCCCGCCGCAGGGCGCCGAAGACGGTCACGTCGTCGCTCACTCGGAGCGTGGCCCCGAGCTTGGGGCTCAACGCCGAGAAGCTCCGCTCGGCGTCGGCGGGCACCCGGTGCGAGCCCTCCTGGACCGGCGCGAGCCGCGTGTCGTAGTCGTAGCCCAGGGCGTCGTAGCGAAGGCCCGCCGTGACCGTGACGCGCTCCGAAGGCGACAGTTCGGTGTGCAGGTAGGGCGAGGCCTGCCGGAAGGTCACGTCGTAGTCGTAGAGCAGCTCGCCCGGCGTATAGTCGGTGAAGACCCCCTCGGTGCGCTCCGGCACGACGGCGCGTTCGAGGCGCTCGCCCGGCGAGCGCTCGAGGTCGAGCCCCGCGACCAGGCGCCCGGCCGCGAAAGGCAGCCGACGGGTGACCTTCGCCTGGAGCCCCAGCGACGTGTTCGCGGTCTCGCTCACCGCCGGGTCGTACGTGAGCGACCAGTTCGGCAGCATGTCCATGGCGTTCCGCCGCGCGTACGGGGTGGCGGTCAGCGTCCAGTCGCCGACCCGTTGCTCGAGCGCCAGCGACGCCCGGAGCGCCGTCACCTCGCGGAACGAGATCGGCGTGTAGTTCGCGGTCGGATCGTCACGGTAGTCCGCCTCCGAGATCGCCGAGGTGCCGGCCGTGCTCTGGTCGATCACCGAGTAGCTGACGATGCCCTTGAGCGAGAGGCCGGATGCGGAGGTGCGATCCCAGCGCAGCGTGCCGCTCGCGCGGTCGTACGCGGTGCCGTCGCGCCAGCCGTCGGTGCGCGTGTAGTTGACGCTCGCCCGCACGCCGTTCTCGCCGAAGCGACCCGCCACGGAGCCGAGCGCGCGCGCGAATCCCCAGGGACCCCCCTCGAGCGAGAGCTCGGCCTCGGGCTCGGGGCCCGCCGCCCGCGTCGCGACGTTCACCACACCGCCGATGGCGTCGCTGCCGTAGAGCGCGTTGGCGGGGCCCTTCACGACCTCGATGCGTTCGGCCTGCGGCACGTTGACCTCGTAGAGCGCGTTGTGGTTGAAGAACCCCGTCGAGCGCGTCGGGATGCCGTCTTCGAGGTACAGGTAGACCGGGTCGGTCGTGAGCGGCTGGCGGATCGCGGTCATGTGCCCCTCGCCGCCGGTGATGTTGACCCAGACGCCCGGCACCTGCCCCATGATTTCGGAGGGATGCGCGGGCCGCCCGCTCTCCAGTTCGGCGCGCCCGACGACCCCGACCGACGCCGCGATCTGGTCGAGGCGCTGCGCCTCGCGGTCGGCGGTGACGAGGATCGCCGGAATCGAGAGCGCCCGGCTCTCGAGATCGAAGGTGAGGGCCACCGACTGACCCGCGGGCACCTCGACCGTCTGCCGCTGCGTGGCGAAGCCGAGACGCTCGACCACGACCACCCGCTCGCCGGCGGCCACCCCCGCGAGCACGAAACGGCCTTCGCGGTTCGTGATGGCCGACGTCGCGCCACCTTCGACGAACACCGTCGCGTCGGCGAGCGCTTCACCCGACGCCGCACTGCGAACGGTGCCCGTGACCGTTCCGGTCTGGGCCGCGAGCAGATTCGCCGGGCCCGAAAAGCCGATGAGAGCGACCGCCGCGAACGCCGTCGCGAGCCGTCGCATGGTTCGATAGTGCATGATGCCGATGTCTCCTGATCGTGTGCATGACGCCGCGTCCGGGCTTCGCAACGACCGTTGCGGTACGCCGGACGGACCGCCGCCCGGCGGGGCCGGGTGCGGTCGATTCAGATGAGGCGTGGAAAGTCCCCGAAGGGGATCAGGAGATCGGCGGGGCGGTCGCCGGAGGCAGAACGTAGCGCGAGAGGCGCGGGGGAAGGCGCTCGGAGTCGGCGCCCGGAGCGCGCGCGAAGGCCGCGGACGGCGAAGGGGTCGCCGCCAGGCCGGCCGAGCCGATCGACGAGGTCGGGGCGCAGCCGCCGACGCAGTCGCCCACGCAGGTGCAGGCGCCATGGTCGGAGCCGTGGTCGCCCCCGCCCTGGGCGCATGAAGCGTCCTCGTGTGGCGCCGCGGAGTGGCCGCCGTGGTCGCCGGCGGCGTGGTGGGGCGCGGCGGCGTGGTGCGGCGCTGCGGTGTGGCCTGCCGCGGCGGCGAGGCTGCCGTGGTCGGTGTGCGACGCGTGTTCGACCGGCACCAACCCCGTTCCACCCTCGTGGTGCGGACACACGCGCGCGCCATACAGCCCGACCTGCAGGCTGAGCGCGGCGAATGCCGCGACGAACGCGTGGAAGGGGCCGCGGAGGGTCATGGTAGGCTAATAGTCCCGTGCGGCGAGCCGGGTTCCTTGGCGCGCGCTCGCCGACGCTCGGGGGCCCGGCCGTGTTCGCAGCCCTCGACGCCCAACGAGAAAACGAAGGCTGCGTTGACGGCGTGTGGCGCCGTCAACGCAGCCATCATTCATCAACACGCTCTCCATGGCTGCACAC
>CBFGQV010000424.1:0-2582 GCA_965651045.1 uncultured bacterium | reverse complement strand
GTCTCGGTACGGGGCTGGGCTTTCTCACGCTGACGGCGGCCCTCACGGCCGCTTCGGACCTGGCCGAGTGCTGCGATCGCCGACGCTACGTGACGCCCGGCCTCGGCATTGCGGGTGGGGTCGCCGCGATCGGCGCGATCGAGGCGTTCATGGACGCCCGCCGGACCCAGCGCCTCGCGGCCGGAGAGGCCGTACGCCCCTCACCCGGGGCGGCCCTGGCGCTGGGGCTGATCCCGGGCATGGGGCAGTTCTACACGGGTCGGCCCGCGGCCGGCCTGACGGTCCTCACCCTGGCCGCCGGATCGGCCGCCACGGCGCTCCTGCACGAAGAGGGGCGCGGACGAGGGCTGTTCAAGGAGGGCCTCATCGGCGCCGGCGCGGCGACCCTCGCGGGGGCGATCGAGGCATTCATCCACGCGAGTGGTCAGCCGCCGATCACCGCCGGTGGCGGCGGCTCCGACGGCCAAAGTGACGCCGGCCGAGCGCCCGGAGACTGGGTGCTTCAGGGCCCCCAGCTGGTCGGCGGCGGACCCGGGCTCACGATGCAGCTGCTCGGGCTTCGCTTCTGACGACCGGGGCTACTTGCCGAACGCCACCCAGATCGTCGCGACCGACGCGAGAATCCCCAGGCCGCGCGTGACGACCGCGTTCCAGTCGGTGCCCGCCGACTCGGGGGCGAAGGGCACGTAGATCGTGCTGCCCGGCTCGACGTCGGGGTGATCGGTGAAGAAGATCAGCCGGCCCTTCACCGTCGCGCGGCGCCCGTTCGCGTAGAGAATGCTGGCACGCCCCACGTCCGCTTCGGCCGAGGCGCCTCCGGCGCGTTCCAGGTAATCCCCGAAGCCGAGGTCGGGGTCGTAGATCACGCGCGTCTCGAAGGCGACGGCCCCGCGCACGAGCACCGTGCCGTCGTAGAGCGGCACCCGCAGCACGTCGTCGGGGCGGAGTACGACATCGCCCTCGCTCCCCGGGTCCTGCAGCACGCGCTCGAGGTCGATGCCCACGAGGGTCGAATCGCGAAGCAGGTGCGCGCCCCGCATATACGCTTCGTCGGTGAGCCCGCCGGCGCGTCGGACGAGGCTGCTGAGCCGCTCCTCGCGCGCCAGCAGCGGGTACCGCCCCGGCACGCGTACCTCGCCACGCACCTCGACGGTGGCCTGGTTCACCCACCCCGGAAGCGGCCGCACGATGACGCGGTCGCCCTCCAGGAGCGTCACACCGTCGGCGCTCGGAAGCGCAGCCGAAGGCGCGGTGTCCGCGGCGGCGACGAGGTCGCGGCCGAGCACGCGCCAGGGAATCGTGCCGGCCATGCTGACCCCGAACGTCTCGGCGACGGTGTCGCGGCGGGTGAACCCCGGCTGCAGCCGTGCCACCTCGACCTCGAGGCCCTGCGCGCGCTCCGTGAAGCCGCCCGCGCTCAGAATCGCGTCTTCGACGGTCATGCCCTCGGCGAGCCGGAACTCGCCCGGGCGCTTCACCTCGCCCTCGACGCGAATCAGGCGGGGGGTTTCGAGCTCGGCCCGCCCGAAGACGGTGACGCTGTCCTGGTCGGCGAGCGCGAGGGCGTCGGCCGTGGGGATTCCCGGTCCGGCGCCCGCCGGCGAGAGCGCCACGCGCAGCAACCGGTACGTGCTGTCGGCCGGAACGAGGCGCGTCACGTGCGCGACGGGTGCGAAGGCTTCCGGGCGAAGGCCGCCGGCCCGCGCCACCAGGTCGGCGACCGTCATGCCTGCGGCGAACTCGTACTCGCCCGGTCGGAAGACCGCGCCGGCGAGCACCACGCGGTCGCGTCGCTCGTCGCCGATGGCGGGCACGTCGATCCGGTCCCCGGCGCTCATCGGAACCACCGCTCCAGCCGCTCGCGCCGCCAGGAGATCGACGTCGCGGAAGGTGCGCTCGCGAGCGGCCGTGCGTGCGTCGGACTCGACGATTCGGTCGACACGGACGCGCGTCAGGTCTGCGTCTGCCTCGGGTCCGCCGGCGAAGCGCACGAGGTCGTCCAGGCTCTCGCCGGGGCGCAGCTCGAACACCGCCTCGCGGCGGACCGCGCCTTCGAGACGCACCTGCGGGCCCGCGACCGGCACGAACACGACGTCACCGTGCTCGAGCCGCGCGTCGCCCCGGGTCTCGGCGCCCATCAGGTAGTCGTAGAGGTCGATCTCGGCGACCGTCGCGCCGTTCCGGCGGAGCTGGACGCCCCGGAAGGTGCCGTCGGCCGTGGGCCCGCCGGCCTGGTAGAGAGCCGACAGCACGGTCGCGAGCGAAGGAACCTCGTAGGCGCCGGGCGCTTCCACCTCTCCGATCACGAAGACCTCGTTCAGCCGCAGTCGGCCGAGCGAGACCTGGAAGCGGGTCGAGGCGTCGGCCCCGCGTCGCACCCCGCTGTAGACCTGCCCCAGCCGGTCGTAGAGCCGCTCTTCGAGGGCCGCCAGCGTCAGGCCGTTCACGACGACCTGCCCGACGTCGGGAATCACGACCGAGCCTTCGCGCGACACGAGCAGTGTATACGCCAGCTCGACATCGCCGGTGAGCACGAGCACGAGCTCGTCGCCCGGCCCCAGCCGGTAGTCGGGCGGCGCGGG
>CBFGQV010000423.1:0-2597 GCA_965651045.1 uncultured bacterium | reverse complement strand
GGGCGGCGCTACCTCACGCGTGCGATTCCCGAGGGGTCACCGCTCGCCGCCAGCGTGGAGTTCGCGATGCGCGGCCAGATCCGTACGCGGCCCGAGGCCAATCCCCTACCCCTTACCGCGGTACAGCGCCTCTCGGCCGACGGCCTCGTCTGGCGGGCGCGGGCCGGGCGCGGACCGCTGGTGATCGTCGGCTTCGACCGCTACTTCGAAGGCGTCGGCGAAATGCGCTGGTGGCTCGCGGGTCTCGTGCCCGTGGCGACCGCGTCCGGCCGAGACGTGACCCGATCGGCCGCGGGGCGGGCCGTCGGCGAGTCCGTGCTGCTGCCGCCGTTGCTCCTGCCCCGGGCCGGCGCCCGCTGGGAGCCGATCGACGGAGCGCGCGCCCGCGTGACGCGCACGATCGACGGCGAAGAGGTCACGCTCACCGTCACCGTCGACGACGAGGGCCGCCTGCTCCAGGTCAGCCTGATGCGCTGGCGAGACGACGCCGGAGCCGGCGAGCCCGGCCCGGTCCGCTTCGACGTGCACTTCCGGGGCGAAGTGGAGAACGCGCGCTACCGCGTGCCGGCGACGCTGCGGGCGGGGTGGCGCCTGGGGTCTCCGGACGCGTTCCAGTTCTTCGAGGCCACCCTCGACCGCGTCGCGTACCGCTGACCCGCGCCCGCTGATGGCGAGGCGCGAACGAATGCATGGCGTCGGGGCGACGGGCGGTGGTAGCGTAGAGGTATGCGCATTCTGGAAGGCCGATGGGCCGGCACCGACCTCGTGTCGCCGAGCGGGCGCGTTCGCCCGACGGCGGAACCGGTCCGCGCGCGCTGGATGGAGCTCGTCGCCGACGAGCTTCGTGGAGCACGCGTGCTCGAGTTGTACGCCGGCACGGGCGCGCTCGGCCTCGAAGCGCTCTCACGCGGCGCCCTGTCGGTCGATTTCGTCGAGAACGGGCCCGGCGCGCTGCACGCGCTGAAAGCCAACGTCGCGCGTCTCCGGGTGCGCGAACAGACCCGCATCTTCCGGGTCGACGCCCTCGACTTCACGGCGCGCCTGCACGTAGACGCGTACGATCTCTGCTTCGCCGATCCTCCCTACACGTCGCGCCTCGCCGACCGGCTGGTCCACGAGTGGTCGGAGCGCCCCTTCAGCCGCGTGCTCGTGGTCGAGACGGGTGACGAGCACACGCTGCCACCGGGGGGCAGGAAGCACCTCCTGGGCGACGCGGCCCTCACCGTGTTCCGGCACGAGGCGAGACCCCAGCCGTCGTGAATTCCGCCAAGGTCGGCCTTCCCGGTCTTCTCGCCTCGCTCACCCGCGCGCTCGACCTGACCGAGGGACAGCCCGAGGGCCACACGCTGCGCGCGTGCATGATCGGCATGCGGCTGGGCGACGCCATCGACTTGCCCGCGTCGGACCGTACCGCACTCCTCTACGCGCTCCTGCTCAAGGACGCGGGCTGTTCGAGCAACGCTGCCCGGCTTGCGGTGCTCTTCGGCACCGACGACCACGCCCCCAAGCAGGCGCTCAAGCTTTCCGACTGGCAACGGCCGGTGTCGGCTGCGTTCTTCGCGCTACGCTTCGCCGGAAGGGGCCGCGGCGTCGTGAGTCGGCTTCGCCACCTGGTGCGGCTGTCCCGACCGGACGAGGACATCGGGCGCGAGCTCATGCGAATTCGATGTGAGCGCGGAGCGGGGATCGTGCGGGACCTCGGCTTTCCCGAAGCGACCGCAGAGGCGATCCACGCGCTGGACGAGCACTGGAACGGGCGGGGCCACCCCGACGGCCTCGAGGGTGAGGCGATCCCTCTTCTGGCGCGAATCTGCGGCCTCGCGCAGACCGTCGAGGTCTTCCACCACGAGCACGGGCTCGAGACGACCGTGCGCATGCTGCGACAGCGCCGCGGGCGCTGGTTCGACCCCGCGCTCACCGACCGGGTGCTGGATTGGGCATGGGACCGCGCCTGGTGGAGCGCACTCGAAGACCCGCAGCTGGCCGCCCGCGTGTCCGATCTCGGGCCCGGCCTGGACGGGCACCAGATCGACGACACCGGGCTCGACGCCGTCGCGGAAGCCTTCGCGAGCATCATCGACGCCAAGAGCTCGTTCACCTTTCGCCACTCGGCCAACGTCGCGAGCTACGCGGTCGCAGTCGGTCGCCTCGAGGGGCTTTCGGGCGACGCCCTGCGACAACTGCGGCGTGCCGGACTCCTGCACGACATCGGCAAGCTGGGCGTCTCGTCACGCATTCTGGAGAAGGACGGCCCGCTGACCCCCGCAGAGCGCGCGGTCATTCAGCGTCACCCGATCCACTCCTGGCAGATCCTCTCGGAGGTCGACGCATTTCGCCCCTTCGCGCGCGAGGCCGCGCTCCACCACGAGCGCCTCGACGGCGGTGGGTATCCGTGGGGATTTCGGGACGAAACACTTCCCCTCTCCGCCAGGATTCTGGCCGTCGCCGACATCTACGAGGCGCTCACGGCCGACCGTCCGTACCGCGACGGCATGCCCCACGAAAGGGCGCTCGAGATCCTTCGTCGTGAGGCGGGGTCCGCGCTGGATCCGCGCCTCGTCGATGCCCTGGACGCCGTGGCCGGCGCCGCCCCACAG
>CBFGQV010000422.1:0-2603 GCA_965651045.1 uncultured bacterium | reverse complement strand
GACATCCACGGCGTCGTGCGCACGGCCGACGGCGCGCCCCTCGCCGCGGTCTTCGTCCGCCTGCCCGAGCTCGACCGGACCGAGTTCTCGCATGAAGACGGGTCGTTCCACCTCGAGCGCATTCCGGCGGGCAGCTGGACACTGGTGGCCGAGCGCCTCGGGTACCGGACGGTCGAGGTGGTCGTGGAGGTCACGGACACCGAAACCAGCCTGGTCGAGCTGACCATGGAGCCCTCGGCGCTCCAGATCGAGGGCATCGTGATCACGGGCACCACGTCGGCGCGTTCCGGAAGCGAGGTACTGAGGCCCGTGAACGTGCTCTCGGGGCAGGAGCTGGCGCGCCGACTGGACGGCACGCTCGCCGGCACGCTCGCGACCGAGCCCGGCATTTCGTCGGTGTCGATGGGGCCGGCCTCGGCGCGGCCCGTGATTCGCGGGCTCGGAGGCGACCGCGTGCTCATTCTGGAAGACGGCGACCGGACGGGTGACGTCTCGGCCGTCTCGGCCGACCACGCGACCGCGCTGGACGCGCTCACGGCGCAACGCGTCGAGGTGGTGCGGGGTCCGGCGGCACTTCTCTACGGCAGCCAGGCGCTCGGCGGAGTCGTCAACGTGATTCGCGAGGAAGTGCCCCGTAGCATACCGCACGGTATCAGCGGCACCGCCTCGGTCCAGGGGCAGACGTCGAACGATGGGCTGGCGGCCGCCGCCACCGTGCTCGGAGACGTGCGCGACGATGTCGCGTTCCGCCTCGAGGGCACGGCCCGCACCGGTCAGGATTTGCGAACCCCCGGCGGTATGCTGGGCAACACCGAGACCGAGAGCTACGGCTTCTCTGCGGGCCTCGGGCTGGTGCGGGACCGTGGTCACGCGGGCGCCGCGTACCGCTACTACTCGAGCGACTACGGCATACCGGGTGGGTTCACGGGCGCCCACCCCGAGGGCGTCCGGATCGAGATGTCCCGGCACGTGGTCAAGGGCGACGCGCGCCTTCGCTCGGTCGGCCCGTTTCGCGAGATCGAGACCGATGCGAGCTGGACGCGCTACCTGCACCGTGAGCTCGAGCCCGGCGGCATTCTCGGCACCGAGTACGGACTCGTGACCCACGCCCTCGAGAGCAAGGGGCACCACGGCGAGGTCGGACCGCTCACGGGCGGCACGGTGGGCGTGCGGTTCCAGCACGAGCGGTTCGGCTACGGCGGCGAACTCGCCACCCCGTCGTCGCGGCGTTGGACGGCGTCGGGCTTCCTGTACGAGGAGGTGCGGCTCGATCGCCTGACCCTCGAAGGAGGGCTCCGCTACGACTGGATTCGTGCCGACCCCCTCCAGGAAGATCCGGATGCGTCGATCGGGCCCATTCGGGACCGTGACTTCCACGCCGTATCGGGGTCGCTGGGTGGGCTCTACCGGCTCCCCGCCGGCTTCGTGCTCGGCGGCAGCGCGGCGCGGGCGTTCCGCGCACCCGACATCAACGAGCTCTTCTCGCTGGGGCCCCACCTGGCGTCGTACTCGTTCGAGGTCGGAAACCCGGAGCTGGACACCGAGGTGAGCACGGGGCTCGACGCCTTCGTGCGGTACGAAGGCGACCGGAGCCGGGCCGAATTCACCGTCTTCCGAAACGACGTCGACGGCTTTCTCTACCCGCGCGACACGGGCGAGCTCAGCCCGGTACAGCTGCCGATCTACCAGTATACCGGTGCCGACGCGCGGCTCGAGGGCTTCGAAGCATCGCTCGAGTGGAACCCGCTCTCGCACTGGGTCGCCGAGGGCAGCGCGTCGTACGTGCGGGGCACGCTCACCGACTCCGACGAGCCGTTGCCGCTGATCCCCCCGCTGCAGGGGCGGGTCGGTGTGCGCCACGAGACCCCCGACTGGTTCGGGGGCGTGGAAGTGAGGGCCGCCGCTCGGCAGGACCGCCTCGGCGAATTCGAGACCCCGACCGACGGATACGCGGTGTGGGGGCTCAGCGCGGGCGTACGCCGCACCTTCGGCGGTCGGCTCCACTCGCTCACGCTCCGCCTCGACAACGCGACCGACGAGGCCTACCGCAACCATCTCTCCCGCACCAAGGCGATCATGCCCGAAGCGGGCCGTTCCCTGAGCGCGCTCTACCGCGTTCACTTCTGACCCTTCCCGCAAGGAGAACGTCATGACCCGTACGCTGACCGCATTCCGGAACGGAGCCTTCGCGCTCCTGGCCGCGGTTGCTGTCGCCGCCTGTGACGACGACCCCACCGGACCCGCCGACGATCATCACGAGCCCGCCGGCGTGCGTGTGACGATGGGCGGGGTGACGCTCGTGACCGTTCAGGGCCAGGACGTCACCGGCAGCCTCACCGTCGCCGCGGGCGAAGAGACCGCGCACATGAGCGTGGTCTTCCTGGACGACGAAGGTGACCCGATCACCACCGACGACGAGGAATTCCTCGAGGTCGAGATCACCGACGAGACCGTGGCCGAATTCGAGCAGGACACGCCCGGCGAGTTCGGGGGCCACCTGCACGGCGTCGTGGCCGGAGCCACCACGATCCGCTTCAAGCTCATGCATGGGCAGGTCGGATCGCCCTCGGCGCACTCCGACTACAACTCGCCGCTGATTCCCG
>CBFGQV010000421.1:0-2622 GCA_965651045.1 uncultured bacterium | reverse complement strand
TCAAGCCGGGGCGCGTGGTCGAGGTCGGCCCGGAGCTGCGGGTGCACATCGTGGGCGGCGCGCCCGGTGGTGGCCGGGTGGTCGAGCTCGAGACATCCCTCTCGGTGACGGACGCGCTCGAGCGGTA
The DNA here is from genome assembly GCA_965651045.1 of uncultured bacterium. Classification (GTDB taxonomy): domain Bacteria; phylum Gemmatimonadota; class Gemmatimonadetes; order Longimicrobiales; family Gaopeijiaceae; genus Gaopeijia. The sequence goes on along the minus strand of CBFGQV010000421.1, from coordinate 2,495 downwards.
CGGCCAGGTGCCGCTGCCGCCCTACCTCGAGCGCGAGGCGGAGCCCGCCGACCGCGAGCGCTACCAGACGGTCTACGCACGCCGCCCCGGGTCGGTCGCGGCGCCCACCGCCGGGCTGCACTTCACATCGGAGCTGCTCGACGAGATCGAGCGCCTGGGGGTGCGCCGCGCCGCGGTCACCCTTCACGTGGGGCCGGGCACCTTTCGCCCGATCGAGGTCGAGGACCCGGCGGGCCACGACATGCACGCCGAGCTCTACGACGTGCCGGCCGAGGCCGCCGCCGCCATTGCCGAAACGCGCGCCGCGGGCGGGCGCGTATGGGCGGTCGGCACGACCGTCGTGCGCACCCTCGAGAGCGCGGCGCTGAACGACGGCACTGTCGCCGCCGGGGCGGGCTCGACCCGGCTCTTCGTGCGCCCGCCCTTCCGCTTCCGCGTCGTCGACGCGCTGATCACGAACTTCCATCTGCCGCGTTCGACGCTGCTCATGCTCGTGGCGGCGTTCGGCGGCTACGACGCCGTCATGCGGGCCTATCGCCACGCCGTCGGCGAGGGCTATCGGTTCTATTCGTACGGCGACGCCATGGTGGTTTCATGACCGATCTGCCCCCCCGGGGCGAAGCACCGTTCCGTTTCCGCCTCGCCGCGACCGACGGCGCGGCCCGCACGGGATCCCTCTCGACCCCGCACGGCGACGTCCGGACCCCCGCGTTCATGCCGGTGGGCACGCTGGGCGCGGTCAAGCACGTCTCGCCCGAGGAGCTGCGCGAGATCGGCGCCTCGATGATTCTGGCGAACACCTACCACCTGTATCTGAGGCCGGGCCACGAGCTCGTGCGGGAACTCGGAGGCCTCCACGCCTTCATGCGGTGGCCGGGGCCGATTCTCACCGACTCGGGCGGCTACCAGGTGTTCAGTCTCGCCGACATCCGGGGCATCGAAGACGGCGGCGTCGAGTTCCAGAGCCACATCGACGGCTCGAGACACTTCTTCACCCCGGAGTCGGTGATGGAGGTGCAGCGTACGCTCGGCGCCGACGTCATCATGGCCTTCGACGAGTGCCCGCCGGGGGGCTCCGATCGGGCGACCGCCGAACGCGCGAACGAACGCACCACGCGCTGGCTCGCGCGGTGCATCGCGCACCTCGACCTGCTCCGCGAACGCGACCCCGCGGGGCCCGTGCAGAGCCTGTTCCCGATCGTGCAGGGCAACATCTACGACGATCTGCGGCGCGACCACGCCCGCGTGATCCGGTCGATGGGCGACTGGGACGGGTACGCCGTCGGCGGGCTCAGCGTCGGCGAGGCGAAGCCCGCGATGTGGCGCACCCTCGAGTTGCTGGACGGAGAGCTGCCCGGCGATCGGCCGCGCTACCTCATGGGGGTCGGCTACCCCGACGACCTGCTGGAGGCGATCGGCCGGGGCGTGGATCTCTTCGACTGCGTCGCGCCCACCCGCAACGCGCGCCACGGCACCGCCTGGACCCTGGCGGACGGACAGGTCAATATGAAGGCCGCGCGCTTCAAGCGTGACACCGATTCGATCGATCCGGGGTGCGACTGCTACGCGTGCCGGCACTACGACCGCGCGTACGTGCGTCACCTGGTGTCGGCCGGCGAGCACTTCGCGCACCGCTTGATCTCGCTGCACAATTTGCGCTTTCTGGTGCGCCTCGCCGAAGAAGCCCGGGTGCGCATCGGCGCCGGCGAGTACGCGAGCTGGAGCGCCGATTGGCTGGAACGGTACCGAAAGGCCGGGGTCTGATGCGCGCACCGGCCAAGAACCCGCGCGGCACCTATCGGCTGCGCCCGACGTCCTCGAACGGAGACCCGACGTGATCGACGCGCTTCTCATGGCGCCCCGAGAGGGGGGAAACCCCGCGCTCATCTTCATGCTCCAGATGGTCGCGATCTTCGCGATCTTCTACTGGCTGCTGATTCGCCCGCAGCGGAAGGAACAGCAGCGCCACCAGCAGATGCTCGAGAGCCTCAAGAAGGGCGACGAGATCGTGACCAACGGAGGCGTCATCGGCACGATCATCCACGCCGAGGAGGACCGCCTCACGGTGAAGACCGGTGAGAACACGCGGCTGGTCGTGCAGCGGGCGCGGGTCGCGCAGCGCCTCGGCGACGCCGCGGGCAACCGGGGCCAGGGCGGCGACTGACCATGGCGTTCCGCCCGATCGTCCTGATGGGCGACCCCGTGCTCCGCACCCCCGCCGAGCCGGTCGAGGACTTCGACGACGCGCTGCGCGCGCTGGTCGACGACATGTTCGAGACGATGTACCACGCCGAGGGCATCGGCCTGGCGGCGCCCCAGATCGGCATCTCGAAGCGCATACTGGTGGTCGACGTGCGCGACGAGGAGCGCGAGGAACGGGGCCGCTACGCGCTGATCAACCCCGAGGTGGTCGCCGAAAGCCGCGACACCGACCGCGCGCCCGAGGGCTGCCTGTCGATTCCCGGGCTGGAAGAAGTCGTGGAGCGGCCCTGGGC
>CBFGQV010000420.1:0-2633 GCA_965651045.1 uncultured bacterium | reverse complement strand
GGGATCGGCCCGAACGGCTCGCCCCGGAAGTCCATGTCGGTGCCCGCGATGATGACCCGCACGCCGCGGTCCGCGAGGCCGTTGGCGACGCGCACCACGCCCTCGTCCAGGAACTGCGCCTCGTCGATGGCCACCACCTGCGTGTCGTCCCGCACCCCGCGCGCGATCTGGGCCGACGTGTTCACGGGCGTCGCCTCGAGCTCGCTGCCGTCGTGGCTCGAGATGCGGTACACGCCCCCGTATCGGTCGTCCAGGTGCGACTTGAAGACCTGCACCCTCCGGCGCGCGATCAGCGCACGGCGCACGCGGCGTAGCAGCTCTTCCGACTTGCCGCTGAACATCACGCCGGAAATGACTTCGACCCATCCGTCGTGGGCACCGTGGTACATGGCGTCGGTCGTGGTCGCGGGTTAGTCCTCACGTAGACTTCGTCACGTACTCTACGTGATAAGAATCGAGGGTCGCAATGAACCCCCCGCGAGCCGATGAGCGGATCCAACTACGGAAACGGCTCCGCCAGCTTCAGCGCCGGCTCCACCTCTCCGATCAGCTCGAAGTCGGCGCGGTTGTGGGTGACGATCGCATACCCGTGATCGCGGGCGCCGGCCGCGAGCAGGCAGTCGTTGTAGAAGCTCGGCTTGACGCCGCCCACGCTGATCCGGCCGCGCTCGGCGAGCAGGTGCATGATCCGACTCGCTCGGAGCCAGGTGCCGTAGCCGGGGATCACGATGCGATGCAGGCGCTCGGCCGGCATGACCCAGCGCCGGTGCCAGCGTTCCCACGTGGCCGCATCGCTCGCCCCGACCAGGAGCTCCGACACGACCACCGCGTGCTGCCAGATGTGGGGCGCCCGAACGCGCTGCCACGCAGCCAGTTCGCCTCGGGCCGTCGGGCTCCGAATCGCGTGAATGAAGACGTTGGTGTCGAGAACGAACCGCTCCACTCAGGCCTCGTCCATGGCGTCGGGCTCGGGTGCCTCGTCGGCGATGCCGAGCACGTCGCGATAGACCTCACCCTCCATCTCTTCCGTGCCCCTCGCCAGCGCCTCGCCGTAGATCACGAGGTCGAGCGCGGCGTCGATCGCCTCGGTCTCGGTCGAGGCTCCCAGAATCTCCCGCGCCATCGTGATCTTGGACTGGTGCAGGTAGTAGTTCTTGCGCCTCGGCTTGTCACCCGGGGTCAGTGCAGCAGCGAGCTCTGCTGCGTCGGCGCGGTGCCTGGAGGTCTCCGACATCGCCGCTCCTTTTCGCGCGCGTACATATACTCATATAAATTATACGTATGTTCGAACAAGAGGGTCAAGTGCGGCCAGCTGTCGCACCTCCAGCTTGCCGCAGGCTCGGTGGTGGAGCATATAGGGCCACGCGCTCGCACGACCGCGCAGTCGCTTGTCCTCCCTGCCGAGGCTGCCCCATGACTCGCTGGCCCCTGATCGCCGTCCTCGCCCTGGGCTCCTGTGCCGACCCCGGTGGCGACGGGTCCGCGCCCGCCGACGCGTCGCCGCCCGCCGACAGCCGCTACCTCTATCTGTGGACCGGCGCGGCGGACCCGACCGAGCCCGACTTCCTGGCCGTGCTCGACGTCGCCCCCGACTCGGCGCGCTACGGCGCGCTCGTGACGACCGTGCCGGTGCCCGGTGCCGGCAACGGCCCCCATCACACCGAGCACGCGCTGGCCGACGACGGGATCCTGCTGGCCAACGGGTTCGCGACGGGGCAGACCTTCGCGTTCGATCTGACGGATCCGGCGGCTCCGCGCATCGCCGCGCAGATCGGGGACCTCGGCGGATTCTCCCATCCCCACACCTTCGAGCGGCTCCCTGACGGGAACGTGCTCGCCACGTTCCAGATGGCGCACGACGACGAGGGCATCGGCCCCGGCGGGCTGGTCGAGATGACGCCGACGGGCGAGGTGCTGAGGACGGCGTCTGCGGCCGGCCCCGGCGTGCCGCGTGGCGTGCGGGCGTACTCGGCGCTGCCGGTTCCCGCCCTCGATCGCATCGTGAGCACGACCAGCGACATGGACGACACGAATCCGCACCTGGCCCGCGAGATCCAGGTCTGGAGACTGTCGGACCTTCAGTTGCTGCACACCTTCGAGCTGCCGCCGGGACCGAACGGCACCGAGGCGGACTTCAGCGCCGAGCCCCGCCTGCTCGCCGACGGCCGCACGGTCCTGGTCTCGACCTTCAGCTGCGGCCTCTACCTGCTCGAGGGACTCGAGGGGGATTCGCCCTCGGGGCGCATGGTCGCCTCGTTTCCGAAGGACCCGGACACCTGGTGCGCGATTCCCGTGGTCGCGGGCGACCACTACCTGGTGACGGTGCCGTCGATTCCCGGGGTGGTGAGCCTGGACGTGTCGGACCCCGCGCACCCGCGCGAGGTCGGCCGGGTCACGCTGGAGCCCGGCGAGGTGCCCCACTGGATCTCGCTCGAGCCGAGCGGCAGGCGCGTCGTGCTCACGGGTTTCGGCGGGCTCGCGAACCGGGTACTGATCCTGTCGTTCGATGCCGAGACCGGCGCCCTGGCCGTCGACGAGCGCTTCCGGGAAAAGGGGGCGGACCGGCCCGGCTTCGATTTCGGAGGGCGAGCCTGGCCGCACGGCGCCCGGGGGGCCGGGGTGCCGCACGGGGC
>CBFGQV010000419.1:0-2671 GCA_965651045.1 uncultured bacterium | reverse complement strand
ATTCCAGCGCCAGCGAGCAGCCGCGGGGCTCCGCGCCGGGCGCGCGTCCGAGGACCCGGAATCCCCCCTCGACCTCGAGGCCCAGATCGGCGGTCAGGAGCGCCGCCACCGACCCGAGGTTGGCGAGGTCCACGTGGCAGAGCAGCCCCGGCTCGCCCGGCGCCCGCGGCTCGAGCGTCTCGGGGTCGAGCACGCGCGTGCGCACCCACGGCGGGCCGACGTGGTACCGCGCCGCGAGCGGGGCGGTCTCCGGACGGCGGAGCGCGGGTTCGTAGAACTGCGAGAGAAGCTCGGTCATGCCGTACTCGTTGACCATGCGCGACGTGGGGATTCCGAACGTCGCCTCGAGCGACCCGTAGAGCTCCTCGCGTGGCACCGCGCGGGTGCGGCCCTTGAATCCGCCGGTCTCCATGAGGCGCGAGCCGGCGGGCAGGGTGGTGCGCCAGCCGCGTCGCGCCGCCTCGTCGAGCGCGTGCACCCACGCGAAGGCGGTGCCGGCGAGCCAGACCGGCACGTCCTCGACCGAGGCCCGGTCGAGCGCGGCGAAGAAGCCGTCCAGGTCGAGCGTGTCGTCGGCCCGGCCGAAGACCGCGCTGTCGGCGGCGGCCAGGTGTCGGCGCGCGAACGCCATCATGGTCGCGAGCGACGACTCGGGTCGTTCGCGGTCGTCGGGTATCAGCGACAGCAGCCGCGGCGGGCCGGACCGGTCGAGGTCGGGCACGAGGTGGGCCGCGAGGTTGGGCACGGCCGCCGCCTCGTAGAGCGCGAGCGAGAGCACGCGGTGCTCGCCCGCACGCGGTGCGGCGTGGTCGGGGGCACGAGCCGTCGTGCCGCTCGTGCGGAAGACGCGCTCGACGCGGGTCGGCTCGCCCGAAACGAGCGGCAGATGCTTGAAGGCGGACGCCGGCACCGCCGGAATGTCCTGCCAGCGCCCGACGTCGGCGGGCGTGCGCCCTCGGCGCTCGGCGAAGGCGCGGTAGACCGGATTGGTCTCGAACTGGTAGGCGAAGACCTCCAGCGCGCGTTCGTCGAAGTCCGGCCAGCGCGCGTCCACGCCTTCGCGAAAGCGGGCGGCGAGGCGCGCGGCGAGCGCGGCGAAGGTACTCACCCGCCAGGCCGGGCCGCGGCGCCACCGCCCCGAACGGGTCGCCCCGCGCGTGCGCCCGTGTGCTCGCCGTCGCGGAGTGTCGGCTGGCCGTTCACGATCACGTGCGGCACGCCGACCGGGTAGCGGTGCGGATCGTCGAAGGTCGCGCCGTCGGCCACGGTGTCCGGGTCGAAGGCGACCAGGTCGGCGAAGGCGCCGGGCCGCACGACGCCGCGGTCGGTGAGACGCAGTTTGGCCGCGGGCATGCCGCTCATCTTGTGCACGGCCTGCTCGAGGGTGAGCGCACCGGTCTCGCGCACGTAGTGGCCGAGCACGCGCGGGAAGCTGCCGTAGGCGCGCGGGTGCGGCGAACCGCCCGAAAGCGGGCCGTAGGGCGCGAAGGCCCCCCCGTCCGAGCACACCATCACGCGCGGGTGGGCGAGTATGCGCGCCGTGTTCTCTTCCGACATGCCGAAGCCGATCATGCCGACGCTGCCGCCGTTGGCCCGGAGCAACTCGACCGTGAGCGCGTACGGATCGACGCCCCGCTCCGCCGCGAGCTCACCCAGCCGGCCGCCGCGCGCCCACGCGGTGGCCTCGTTCGCGCTCGAGACCTGCACGCGGTTCCAGTCGCCCAGAAGCGCCACCTTGTCGCGCGCGGCCCGCTCGAGCGCGGGCCCCGTGTCGGGGTCGGCGAGCCGCGCGAGGAACGCGCTCGTGCCGCCCTCGCGGGCCGACGCCGGAAAGAGATTCGAAAGGCCGGTGGCGTAGGCCACGTACGGATACCGGTCGACGTGCACGTCGAGCCCGGCCGCGGCCGCTCGGTCAACCGCCTCGAGCGCGACGGGGGCCTTCCAGTAGTTCCGCTCGCCCTGCGCTTTCAGGTGCGAGACGAGCACGGGCACGACCGCCATGCGCCCCACGTGCAGGCACTCCTCGAGCGCCGCCAGCAGCCGGTCGTCTTCGTTCCGCATGTGCGACGCGTAGGGCAGCCCCATGCCTGCGAGTTCCGAAGCGAGCGCGACCAGTTCGTCGGTCGTGGCGAAGCCGCCCGGCGTGTACTCGAGCCCCGACGAGAGCCCGACCGCACCCTGCGAGAGCGCCTCGCGCACGAGGGCGCGCATGCGCCCCGTCTCGGCATCGGTCGCGGGGCGGTCCGCGAATCCCACGACCAGACCCCGCACGGTACCGTGCCCGACCATTGATGCGACGTTGACGGTCGGGGGCGTGCGCTCGAGGCGGGCGAAGAAGCCCCCGAGATCGCGGAAGCCGAGCTCCACACCGTAGCGGGTGCGGTAGCTCTCGTCGCGCTCGGCGGCCTCGGCCTCGGACCAGAGGATCGAGCTGCCGTCCTGCCCTGCGACCTCGAGAGTGATGCCCTGGCGTATGCGGCTCTCGGCGCGCGGCTCGACCAGGAGCGAGAGGTCGGCGTGCGAGTGGATGTCGATGAAGCCCGGCGCGAGCGCGAGCCCCGCGAGGCTCCATTCTTCGGCGCCCGCCTCGGGCACCCGGCCGACGGCCGTGATGCGGTCGCCCGCGATCGCCACATCGACCTCGCGCCCGGGCGCGCCGGTGCCGTCGTAG
>CBFGQV010000418.1:0-2673 GCA_965651045.1 uncultured bacterium | reverse complement strand
GTGGTGATTCGCATGGCAGCGCTCGAGGACCAGGACAGTAAGGAGGGCCCGCGGGCCGGGGCGCCCGCGGGCCCCATCATTACAGACCCGACTCTACTGCCGCAATGCCTTCGGCGTTCCTTCGGAACCGTCAGGGGCGCTGCCCTCGGCGGTGGTGCGCCCGGTCGCTCGGCCCCGCGGCCAGATCGACCTCGAACTCCTCGCCGTCGATCACCAGCAGGGCGTACTGGGTGCCGTCGAAGGTGATCGTGGCGGTCCGCTCGCGCACGACCTCGCCGTTCTGAGACGTGCCGATCACGACCTTCCAGGTCCTCGTGATCGTGCCCGAGAGCGGCCAGGGCTGTGCTTCGCGGTCGACGGCCCTCACCACATCGGTGATGACGGCCGTCGCCTCCATCTCGAAGGTGCGAAGACCCTGGTCGTCACGCACCCGGGTGCGCGAGTGCGCCTCTTCGCCGGTGCCGTTGAAGGTCCGCGTCACCTCGTCGCCCAGCAGGCCCGTCACCCACAGGTCGCGCGAGCGCGAGAGCGTGGCCTCCATGCCGGGGCGCTCGATCTCGCCCTCGAGCGTGAACACCGAGTGGATCGACGCCGTGAGGGCCGGATCGTACCCGGGCTGCTCGGCGCCCGACTCGTCGAAGTACGTGACCGTGCGCTCGCGAATGAGGTTCCGCCGCGCCCCCATGCCGTCGGCGGGCCCCACCGCAGCGGGCCCCGGCAGCATCTCGCTCATGCCGGCGAGGTCTTCGATCGCCGCGTCGGCGCTCACCGTCGCCAGCGCCTCGGTCAGCACATCTCCGTCCGCATCTCCCGCGGGGGCCGTCGTGCCCTGGTCACAGGCCAACGCCAGACTCGCCACTCCAAGTACCAGCCATCTCGTCGATCTCATGGTTCCTCCTGGTCGAACGCTCGCGTGGTTCATGTGCGGTCCTTCGATGCCGTCCACGCGTGGTATGTTAGCACCCGCGGCTCCCCGTGGTCTTTCCGCCAACCTCTCTCAATACTAGCGTAGGCTCCCGCCGAGCCGCACGCCTTTCTTCTTTCCGCGGCGCGAACCAGCGACCCCTGATGAGCGCCCCTGACGCCCCACTCCCATCGACCGACGGTGTTCAGGCGAGCACCGAGGCTTTCGCGCGCCTGCGGCTGGCGCTCGAGGGGGCACGCCTCGGCGTCTGGGACTGGAACGTCGAGACCGACGAGGTCGTCCGCACCCCCTCGATGGCGGCCTTTCTGGGGCTGGAGGCGCCCGAGCTGGCCGCCGACCTGGTCGGCTGGCGCGAGCGCGTGCATCCCGACGATCTGCCCGCGGTGCAGGCGGCGCTCGACGCCCACTTCGAAGGACGCACGCCGTACTACGAGACCGAGCACCGCCTTCGCCACCGCGACGGGCGGTGGATCTGGGTACGCGACCGCGGGCGGGTGTTCGATCGCGACGCCCAGGGTCGCCCGCGCAGGGTGGTCGGCACGATCGAAGACGTCACCGAACGCGTGGAAGCGGAACGCGAGCAGGCCCGCCTCCTTCGGGCGCTCGAGAACGAACGGGCCCGCATGGCCGCGCTTCTTGATCAGCTGCCGATCAGCGTGGTGTTGGCCGAGGCCCCGTCGGGCCGCATCGTGCTCTGGAACCAGGCCGCGCTCGAGGAGGCCCGCGGCATCGACATGGCCGCGCGCTCGATCGAAGACTACGAGATGTGGGAAGCCTATCTGGCCGACGGCACGCCGATGTCGCCGGACGACTGGCCGCTCGCGCGGGCGCTCGCGGGCGAGACGCTCCACGGCGAGGAGTTCTGGGCGCCCGATCCGGAGCAGCCCGATGATCCCGATGCCCGTCGATGGTGGCGCGCACACGCGGGGCCCATTCTCGACCGCAAGGGCCACGTCACCGCCGCCGTCGTCGTGTCGGAAGACATCACCGCTCAGCGTCACATCGAGCGCGCGCTCGCCCAGAGTCAGGAGCAACTGCGCCACGCCCAGAAGATGGAGGCGGTCGGGCGCCTGGCAGGGGGCATCGCACACGACTTCAACAACCTGCTCACCGCGATTCTCGGGTTCGGCGAGTTCGTGCTGGACGACCTTCCGGCCGACTCGCCGCTCGCGCGCGACGTAGGTCAGATCGTCGACGTGGCCCTTCGGGGGCGTTCGATCACCCGGCAACTCCTGGCGTTCGGCCACAAGGGCGAGTGGCGCGCGCAGGCGATCGCCGTCGAGGACGTCGTCGACGGCGTGACACGCCTGCTCGATCGGGCCCTCGGCCCCGACGTGGCGCTCTCGGCGCGGAGCGACGCCACCGGGCTTCTCGTGAAGGTCGACCCCGACCGCCTCGAGCAATGCCTGATGAACCTCGTGCTCAACGCCCGCGACGCGCTCGGTGAGGGACGCGGCGTCATCGAGGTGCGGGCCGGCCGCCTCGCGCTCGATCGTGCGCGGGTCGGCGAGCCGGAATCGGTCCCGGCGGGCGCGTGGGTCACGGTCGAAGTCGAAGACGACGGCCACGGCATCGCCCCCGAGATTCGAAGCCGGGTCTTCGAGCCGTTCTTCACGACCCGGGCGGCCGGACAGGGCACGGGGCTCGGGCTGGCCATGGTCTACGGCATCGTAAAGCAGGCGGGCGGCTACGTGACCGTCGAGGCCGGCGCCGGCGCCGGCACACGCTTCACCCTCTACCTGCCCAGC
>CBFGQV010000417.1:0-2712 GCA_965651045.1 uncultured bacterium | reverse complement strand
TGGCGGCGGAGTTCGAGCGCACGGTCGTGCGCCGCGAGCTTCCGGGGGATTGGCGCGAGGGCGTGCCCGCGCTGGTGGGCGCGGACGCGACCAGGAGCAGCTCGGGCAAGGTGCTTCAGGCGCTGGCGGCGAGAATTCCCGAACTGATCGGCGGCTCGGCCGACCTCGGCGGCTCGAACAAGACCGACATCGCCGACGGGGGCAGCCTGCTTCCAGGCCGGCCCGGCGGGCGCACCATGCACTTCGGCGTGCGCGAGCACGCGATGGGCTCGATCTTGAACGGCATGGCGCTCCACGGGGGCGTGCGCGGCTTCGGCGGCACCTTCCTGATCTTTTCCGACTACATGCGCCCGGCGATCCGCCTGGCGGCGCTCATGGAGCTGCCGGTCACGTACGTGTTCACGCACGACTCGATCGGACTCGGCGAAGACGGGCCGACCCACCAGCCGGTCGAGCAGCTCATGAGTCTCCGGGCGATCCCCAACCTGATGGACCTGCGCCCGGCCGACGCGGGCGAGACGGCCGTCGCCTGGGAGCTCGCCCTGGCCCGCACCGACGGACCGGCTTTCCTCGCGCTGACACGGCAGAAGGTGCCCGGCCTCCAGGGTGAGGGCCTCGCCGGGCCCGACGGCGTGCGGCGCGGCGGCTACGTCTTGGCCGAAGCGAGCGGGGGCCGGCCGCGGGCCGTGCTGATCGCCTCGGGCTCCGAGGTCGCGATCGCGCTCGAAGCGCGGGCCACGCTGGAAGCCGACGGCGTGCCTACGCGCGTGGTGAGCCTGCCGAGCTGGTTCCTCTTCCAGCGCCAAGGTGCCGCCTACCGCGAATCGGTCATTCCACCGTCGGCCGGCGCCCGCGTCTCGATCGAGGCCGGGGTCACGCTGGGTTGGGAGCGGTGGACCGGCGTCGGCGGGGCCTCGGTCGGACTCGACCGATTCGGGGCCTCCGCACCGTTCGAGGTGCTCTACCGCGAGTTGGGAATCACCGCGGACGCGGCCGTCGAGCGGGTGCGGGCTACGCTGGGGTGACACGCCCGAGCGCCCCCGTGAACATTGCCTCTCAGCCGCGGGTGGCCCATCTTTTTGAGCTTGACCGATCCGTCGGATTCGCTCATACGAGGTCGAAACGCGTTTTGGAAGGCGCAACCCCAACCACGCCGGGCCGAGTGAACATTCTCCTCGTCGACGACGAGGAGACGGTGCGTCGCGTGACCGGACGGCTTCTCGAGAAGCTGGGGTATTCGGTCGTGCCGGCGGGCGACGCCGACGAAGCGTTGCGCCTGCTGGCCGAGGGTGACGCGTTCGACCTCGTGCTCACCGACGTCGTGATGCCCGGCCTCTCGGGCATCGAGCTCGCCGATCGCATTCGGCAGGCCCACCCGGCGCAGAAGATCCTCTTCACCTCGGGGTACACCACGCGCGAGTTCGGCCGCCCGCCGGGTGAGCCTCCTCAACCCTTCATGCCGAAGCCGTTTTCGCTCGACGATCTCGACAGGGCGGTGCGAGCGGCGCTCGACGGCGGACCGGGCAGGGTCTGACGGGACCGTCGGTCGAGGCGCCCTACGCGGCCTGCTCGACCAGCTCTCGCCACCCGTCGGGCAGCGGGGGCACCCGCGTGACCTCGTCGGCGCGGCGACGCCGGCGGCGGATGCGGACGTGGCAGCAGGCGCGGTCGTCGCACCCGGCGTGGCGCGCCCACGACCGCCAGCTCTCACCGTGCCCGGTGTGACCCGAGGCCAGGTAGTCGGCCGCGTGGGCCATCTCGTGGAGCATCGTGTCCAGGCGCTCGCGGCCGTTGCCTTCGAGCAGAAGGTCGACGTTCAGCGCGATCTCCAGCACCGCGCGACGCCCGTCGACCACGCCGGGAACCATCTGACCCAGACGGCTTCGCATGCGCCGCGACAGCCGGAGCGGCACCGAGGCCGGTAGCCGCCCGCCGAAGCGCGTGACGTTCAGGTATCGGTAGAGCCGACGAAGGTAGGCTCGCTGCGCGGGGGTGGCGCAACAGGGTCCTACGCCCGGACCTCGGCGCACGGGTGCGCGCTGACGGCTGTGCGCTGCGCGAACTCTGCGAAGCTCTTCGGCGAGCCCGGGCCAATCTCGCACCGCACGGCAGGCCCGCTCATAGGCGCCCGACCGCCCGCGTCCCACGCCCTCGACCGCGATCGTCACGAATTCGCGGAGCACCGTCGCCGGTGCCCGCCGGTACGCGACGTGAAGGTTCAGCACTCGACCGCCCTGCGTGAGCGACCAGATCGTGCTCCGGTTCGCCCGCAACGCGACGCGGCGAAGGCGCGTCGCACCGCGCGCGCGCAGCCAGTCGAGAATCTGGTCGGCCGTGCGTTCCAAGTTACAAACCTGCAACAGGTTAGACGAAAATCACCGCTCCGCCCTCCGGACGCCTGCGGGCGCACCGGAACCCGTACACAATAGCGCACCGTACTCGTCGCTCAAGACCCCCCAGATGTCGTAGGGCGTGGTTCACACGGCACCACATCTTGGGGGCCATGCGAACAAAAGGATTGCGCACAGCGAAACGAGACCCATCTATTCATATGCGTCGACGCGCAGTGCCACCCACACCTCTGGAGGATTGCCATGGCTGCATCGAAGGGCGGAGCACGCAAACCGGCGGCGAAGAAGAAAGCCCCCGCCAAGAAGGCCGCGGCGAAGAAGCCTGCGGCCAGAAAGCCGGCAGCCAAGAAGGCCGCGGCGA
>CBFGQV010000416.1:0-2715 GCA_965651045.1 uncultured bacterium | reverse complement strand
CGGCGACCGGCCGGGGAGCCGCCATCGCGCGATCCGTGATCACGATAAGTCGCAGCGCGCGGGCGAGCTCCATGGGCCCGTTACCCGCCCGGAGGGGGTGTCGTGTCGCGAAGGCGCCGGGCTTCTGCGACGGCGCGGTTGTGCTCGGCCAGGGTGCGGCTGAAGACGTGCCGGCCGCCTGGTACCGCGACGAAGAACATGTAGTCGGTTTCGGCCGGGTGAAGGGTCGCGTCCAGCGCGGCCGCACCCGGTGCTCCGATCGGACCCGGTGGCAGCCCCGGTCGCGTGTAGGTGTTGTAGGGGTGGTCGGCGACGGAGTCCATGGCCGCGTAGAGCAGCCGGCTTCGATGCCCTCCGAGCGCGTAGAGCACCGTCGGGTCGGCCTGGAGGGGCCATCCGTCTCGGAGCCGGTTGTGGTAGACGGAAGCGATCAGCGCCATCTCGTCTTCGTGGCGGGCTTCGGCCTGCACGATCGAAGCGAGCGTCGTGAGCTCGAGGCGGTCCATGCCGAGCGCGTCGAGGCGGGCCTCGCGTTCCGGGGTCCAGAAGTCGCGGTAGGCGGTGGCCATGGCCTCGATGATGCGCTCGGCGGGGGTGCCCTGCGCGAACCGGTAGGTCTCGGGCAGCAGGAAGCCCTCGAGTCCGGGCGCCGGGGCTCCGAACCGCTGCGCCGCGGTGTCCGCCGTGAGCGATGCGTAGATCGAGTCCGATGAGTCACCGACGAAGGTCGCGATGCGTGCCGCGATCTGGTCCAGCGTGAGGCCCTCGGGGATCGTGATGGACTCCGTGAGCACCCGGCCCGCGACGAGATCGTCGAGCACGGCGCCCCAGGATGCGCCGGGCTGGAACCGGTATCGCCCGGCGTGGACGCTTCGGTCGGCGCCACGCAGCCGGGCGTAGAGGCCGAAGAGCGGCACGGCCCGGACGACCTCCCGACGCTCGAGCGAATCGAGGACCTGCGCGAAGGTCGCACCGGGTGGGACGGTCACCTCGACCGGTTCGCCGGTGCCCTGCGGGCCCCCGCAGGCCGTTGCCGACAGCACCAGCCCGCACGCCGCCACCGCGGCGCGGAGACGCACGCGGCGGGTCATCGCTCGCCGGCCCGGTCGAGGTAGGCCTGGAGAATCAGCGCGGCCGCCGCCGCGTCGACGCGCCCTTTCTCTTCGCGGCGCCCGCGCGGCAGCGCGCCGCTCCGGATGGCCCGCTCCGCGCGAACCGAGGTCATGCGCTCGTCGACGTAATACACCGGAACGCCGAGCCGGTCTCCGAGGGCGTCGCCGACGGACCGGACCTCACGGCACCAGTCGTCTTCGATGCCGTCGAGGGTGAGGGGGAGTCCGACGACGACGCCCTCCACCCCCTCGGCGCGCGCACGATCTTCGAGCTGGGTGAGCGGCGGGCGCTTGCCACGCCTCCGTACGATCGTGTCCAGCGGTGAGGCCAGGGTGCCCGTCGGATCGCTCACGGCGAGCCCCACCCGCCGCTCGCCATAGTCAACGCCCAACATTCTCACCGCTCGAGCGTCTCGACCGCTTCGTCGAGCGAGAGTCCACGTGCCAGCGCGTCGCCCACCTGCTGCACCGCCCGCGGAGAACCGAAGGCGAAGGTGCAGCGTTCGGCGCCGTCGCCGCGGCACGCCGCCTCGATGACCCGGACCTTGCGACCGCCGGCTACGGTCGCGAGGGCGCCGTGGAGAATGCCGACGCCGAACGGACACCCGCCGTGGCCGCCCCCTACGCCGCCGTCGCCGCCCGCGTCGGCCTCGGCCCAGCTGTCGCTCGTGACCACGCCGAGTCCCGGGTGGGCCCGCCGGTGCGCGATCGAGCCCCATCCGCGTGCGCCCAGGGCGTCGCTCAGGCGCGTCCAGAAGACCGACACCGAGCGGGGGGGATCGTCGGAGCGGAGAATCCCCTCGGCCAGGCGCCGGCCATACTCTTCGGCGACGCGCTCGCGCACGCGTGCGTCCGGAGCGAGCTCGCGGAGCAGCTCCGCCGGGAGCGTCACGTCACGCCGAGTTGTGGGTCCGTTCGCCATACGCCCGTCGGGTGGGTTGTCTTATCTTATCCGTAGGGCGAGCGGCGCTCGCCCACAGCGAATATAGGCCCGGCGGCGTGCGCCGGCATACCCTCGGGGGTGTGCCGCGGCGGCTCGAGCGGGCAAACGTATTGAGTCGCTTGAGCGGAGTGGCCTGCCGTGAATTGGATCGAATCGATCGCCCCCGCGCGCGCCATCGTGCGTGTCTCGGTCGTCGTCGCGCTGGTCCTCGCTCTGGGTGCCCTCGATGCACGAGACGTGCCGGCTCAGGAGGGTTCGCCCGCCGGACCCGTGCCCGTCGACGTGCTCGAGGCGCGGCGCGCACGCCTGCTCGAGGGGCTCGGCGACGCGGTGGCGGTTCTCGGCACGACCCATCTGCGCAGCATCGAAGGGGATTACCCCCAGGACTCCGACTTCCGCCAGGCCAACGACTTCTTCTACCTGACGGGGCTCGAGAGCCCGGGCGCGTGGCTGGTCGCCGACGGCGTGGCCGATGCCTTCACCCTGTACCTGCCGGAACGCGACCCGGCGGCCGAGCTCTGGACGGGACCCCGACTCGGACCCGGCCCGGAGGCCCGCGCCCTCACGGGCATCCCCACGATGCGACCGCTGGAGGCGTTCGAGGCTGACCTCGGAGCGCTTCTCCAGGGGCGTGAAGGGGCGCAGGCCAGGGTGCTCGTG
>CBFGQV010000415.1:0-2754 GCA_965651045.1 uncultured bacterium | reverse complement strand
CCCGCAGCGAAGGCGAGCCCCGAACGAACACCCCCCGCGTTGGCGAGCCGTCCCCTGGAGGCGCTCCCGTGCCGCCGCGCGCTCTGCTACGTCCGGACCCGCCAGAGCAGCACCAGCCCGGCGAGGAAGAACACCACGTTGGGCAGCCAGGCGGCCTGAACCGGGGTGATGGCGCCGCTCGAGCCGAAGCCGGCGGCCACCTTGAAGAGCAGCAGGTAGAGAATCGTCGAGCCGAGCGAGATGCCGATGCCGTAGGCGGCGCCGCCGCGCTTGGCGCTGGTGGCCAGCGGGGCGCCGAAGAGAATGATGACGAAGGTCGCCACCGGAATCGCCAGCTTCTGCTCGCGCTTCACGCGGAGTTTGGCGGCGTTTCCGCCGGAGCGTTCGAGCGCGCGGGCCTGGCGGTCGAGCTCGTCGTAGGTCATCTCCTCTTCGTCGCGCACCTCCTGCATGAGCTCCAGAGGCGTCTCGTCGAGCACGGGCAGCCGGAGCGATTCGAAGCGGGTGGCGGACTCGGTGCCGTCGAGCCAGACCCGACGCACCGTGCCGCCCTCGAACGCCCAGCCCAGCGAGTCGTAGACGGCCTGGTTGGCCTCGAGCAGCACCACCGTCGAGTCCGATCCTTCGGCCGCACGGTGGAATCCCACGCCGGTCATGCGGTTCGTCTCGAGCTCGAGACGCTGCACCGTGAGCAGGTCACCTTCTTCGGTCTGGTAGGTGAAATTGCTCCGCCAGTCTCGCTGAGGCCGCTGCTGCAGAATCTCGCTCGCGCGCCGCTTGCTGAGGGGCACGAGGTCGGTGGCCGAGAGCGCTACCCCGGTCAGCAGGAACCCGAGAATCAGGATCGGCGCGATGAGCCGGTGGAACGAGACGCCACCGGCCTTCGCTGCGAGCACTTCCCGGTGCGCGGTCATGCCGTGCACGGTGAAGACGGCGGCGATCAGCCCCGCGATCGGGAACGACCAGAGCAGATACTCGGCGATGTTGAAGAGGTAGCCGTAGGCGACCTCGGGCGCGGTGAGGCCCGCGTCCAGGTAGTCGTCCAGCCGCTCGGTCAGGTCGCCCAGAATGAAGAGGGGGGGCGTCGCCAGAATCGAGACCAGGAACAGCCGGAGGAAGGTGCCCCCGACCATGCGGTCGAAGACCTTCATGCCGGCGCCCCCGGCGCGGGCGAGGTCTCGCGGTCGGGCGCGTCGTCGCGCTCCCGGCGGAAGGGCCGGGTCAGCGACCACCAGAGGTCGTCCCAGCCGCCGCCCCGCATCGTGGCGGTCTCGCGGCCCATGCGCTTGACCAGCACGAGCGCGATCGCCAGGAACACGACATTCGTCACCCACATGGTCACCCACGGCGGCGCGAGGCCCCGGTCGGCGATGTCCTCGCCCGCGATCAGGCCGACCCAGTACACCGCGAAGATGGCCGACGAGGCGGCGATCACGAGCCCCAGCCCGCCGCGCGGGTACCGAATCGCGAGGGGAATCCCCAGAAGAACGAACACCACGCAGGCGAAGGCGAGGGTGAACTTCTTATGGTACTCGACCTGGTAGCGGTGCATGGCGTCGACGGCGCTCGCGACCCTCGTGCGGTTGGCCGACGAGATCGAGGCGAGCCGTTGCGTCAGGCCGTCGCCCGTGGCGGCGCCGGCCCGGACCATCGGGCCCCGCACCTCGGGCGGAACGTCGTCTTCGAGCTGCTCCGTCTGCTCGACGGGAAGCCCGAGCGACAGGCGAACCTGCTCGTTCGTCGCGCGGCGGTTCTCGGCGCGCAGCCGCTGAACCTCGGCCTTCTGCCGGTTGGCGGCGGTCGAGAGCATGGCGAGCGTCATCTCGCGGTCGCCCCGCTCGGTGCCGCCGGCGCGGCGGTCCATCTCGTTGCTCACCCCGCGCAGCGGCACCACCTGCCGGTCGAAGTAGAGCTTCTGGAAGCCGCCCGGCCGGTCGAGGTCGAGCTCGAGCAGCACGCCGTCGTGCAGCGTCAGGAAGAGATCGGTCCGGTCCTGGTTGAACGCCATGAACGCCGAGTCTGCGTAGGTGATGCGGCGGCGCGTGAAGTCGCTGCCGTCGACGATCGACACCTCTTCCAGACGGTTCGCGACATTGTCGATTCGACCGGCGCGTATGAAGTAGGTCTTGCCCGTCGTACCGGCGTCCACCCGGTTCACCACCTGTTCACGCAGCGCGAAGGTCGGGCTCTTGCGGTTGATGTCGAGCAGCAGGTTCTTTAGCTCGTGGTTCGCTTCGGGCAGCACTCGATCGTTGAAATAGAGCATGAGGCCGCCCATCACCACGCCCGCGACGAGCATCGGCGTGATGATGCGGCGAGGGGGAATGCCGCCCGCCTTGATGGCGGTGATCTCGTTCGCCGCGGTCATTTCGGTGAAGGCGTGCAACACCGCGACCAGCACCGCCATCGGGAGCGTCAGCGCGACCGTGTGCGGGAGCGACAGAATCAGGAACTCGACGATGACGTTCCAGGTGAGCCCCTTACCCGCGAGGTCCTCCATGCGCTGCGCGACCGCGTTCAGGAACAGCAATCCCGTCAGCGCCGAAAGCGCGAAGAGGAAGGGGCCCAGGTGGGCCCGAATCAGTAGACGGGTGAGGATGCGCATGCCGTGGGGCCGCTCCGGGGGCCGGGAAACCCCCGGCGGGCTGTCGCGTACTCGCTGAGGTACCAAGGTATACCGATGCCGCGATTCGTCTCAACCGCCCGGCTCGAGGTCGCGGCGTCCGGTCGTACACGCCCGGGCCGCGTCCGATC
>CBFGQV010000414.1:0-2765 GCA_965651045.1 uncultured bacterium | reverse complement strand
TCGGGGGTGGCAACTGATCGGCGCCTGACGGCGACCCGCAGTTCTCGCGGGGCGTTCCCGGGTGGGTCGAGCGTGACGTGCGTCGCGCCCGATCCGCCATGGGAACGCCCCGCTTCTTCATCGAGGTTGTCTCCGCGCCGTCCGAAAGCGGGCGGCGTTTGGCCCTTTCCCTCGATCAGGAGGCAGCCCCATGAGTCGCTCGGTCAACAAGCTCATTCTCGTCGGTAACGTCGGTCGCGACCCCGATCTGCACGAGACGAAGAGTGGCACCAAGGTCGCGCACTTCTCGCTCGCCACGAACCGCCGGAGCACCTCGGACGGCGAGGAGACGGAGCGCACGGACTGGCATCGCATCACGCTCTGGAACCGGCTCGCGCAGTTCGCCAAGGACTACATTCGCACGGGCGACCGCCTCTACATCGAGGGGCGGCTCGAGTACGACAGCTACGAGCGCGATGGCGTGTCGATTCCGACGGCCGAGGTGCACGTGCGCGAAGTGGTGCTGCTCGGCGGGCGCGACGCTTCGAAGGACGAGCAGGTGGCCGAGCCCGCGGAGGAGGTCGAGGAGCTCGCCGCGGCGACCACCTGACCGGCGGCGCCTCGCCGAACTCGGTCAGAGCCAGCGGTGGAGGCGTGGGCTGATCTCGAAGATCACCGTCCAGTCTCCGCCGGCGCCGAGCCCCCGCGCGAGGTCGACGCGGAGAACCTCCCAGAGCAGCTCGACGCCCACGCCGAGGCTGGCCCGGGCGGCCGCATCGCGCCGGCCGGGCCAGCCCTCGGGCAGAAGACGGTCGTCCGACACCCAGCTCCGGCCGGCGGCGGCGAAGGCGTGCACTTCGACCCAGGGGGCGCGGACCACGTGACCCGCTTCCACGGTGAGCAGCCAGAAGCGGTCTCCGATCTGGCTCCGATACGGATGGCCGGGCAGGGTGCCGCGTCCACCGAGCAGGTAGAGTTCCTGAGCGGGCGCGCCGGAGCCGGCGATGCCACCCCTCAGGTCGATGAAGAACGGGACCGTTCGGTAGGCCTCCTCGCGTGCCCAGCGTACGCGGGCGCCCGCGGTCGCGTACGCCTCGCCGTCGAGCTGCCCGACGCGACCCGTGACCGCGAGGCTCGCATCGCTTCGCGGCTCGGGTAGCTCGATGTGGAGGTCGGCGGCCGTGAGCCAGCCCTCGTCGATCGGTCGAACGGGTGGGTATGCGTCTCCGGAGCTGATGACCCGCGTGGCCGAGGCATGCCGCTCGTGGGTCAACCTCGCGTCGACGCCCCCAGCGCCGGGCGGGCCACCGAAGCGGTGGTAGGCCACCGCACCGCGCGCGAAATACGGGTCGAGGTAATCCTCGCCGGCCACCACCGCGAACGAATTCACCAGCCCGCTGGCGCCCGGAAGGGGCCCGAGGTCACGCAGTTCGTCGTAGTACAGCGCGACGCCCGTGCTCGGCCGCGTGCGTCCGCCGTCGACGTCGACGCGGGCCGAGAAGGCTTCGCGCCCGAAGGCCCACCCGCCGTGCCCGCGCACCGCCAGGTCGGGCGATGGGCGCCACGTGGTGCCGAGGCCGAGCCGGAGCCCTTCGGCGCGGTTGTAGCGGAGCGCGTCCGAGAACGAGGGCACGTACAGCCGCGAGGCCCGGAGTCCGCTGAGGGCCCGGCCCGCCACCATCGTGCGGACACGCGCCTCGATTTCCTCCATGTTGGGCGACGGCGCCAGACCTTCGCGCTCGAGGTCGGCGAAGAGGGGCTCCTCGAATCGAAACGCCCGGCGCTGGGCCTCCGACACGGCTGCCACGCCCCGACTCCGGAAGAGCGCGTCTGGAAGCGGATCGTTGAAGCGGTAGTTCGAGATCTCGAAGCGCCCGCGTATGATGCTACCAGCGAGAAAGTCGAGCTGTGGAAGCTCCCGCCGAAGCTCCACCTCCTGGCGGTAGGGCAGCCAGAAGCGGTCGAGCCAGAGCCCGTTGTCGAGCGAGATGCGTATGTAGTCGAGATACGGGTCGACGTACGACGCCGGCGTGAAGGTGAAGCTCATGCGCACGATCGCGGCGGTCGCGCGGTCGAGGTAGAGCGAGCCGACGAAGCCAGCCCGGTCCAGGTCGCGCGGCCGGACTTCCACCTCGTACACGCGAACCGGCTCGCGCCCGGTGCCGAAGGTGAGCGTGAGGGAATCGGCCAGGCGAAAATCGTAGAGGCGCTCGGACCCGGGCGCGGCCGGGTGGAGCACCGCCGCCACCTCGTCGCCGTCGCCGAGCCGAATCAGGTCGCCGAACTCGTCCTGCACCACCGTGAGGTGGTCGAGGTGGTAGCGAATGTTGGTCGGGAGCACCTTCTCGTCTCGGAGCCCTACGATGCGTTGCTTGGTGTCGTTCGGCGCGCGCCAGAAGACTTCGAGGGCGACCTGGTCGGCCTTGACCAGGGTGCGCTCGGCCTCGTCCGGCCGGTCGATGAAGAAGTAGACGAACCCGCGGGCGTCGGCCTGATACGTGTGCATGGCCGAATCGACGACCAGCTCCTGGCGCTGCACCCGCGCCCGCTGCACGAGCTCGGTCACCCGTGCCGAGTTCCACGCCCGCGCACCCGTAGAGTCCTGGGCGCGCCCGGGGCGCGGTGCCAGGAAGCCCGAGAGGACCAGCACGCAGACGAAGAGAATGGAGCGGCGAACCAAGGAGCTGCCGGAAGGACGGGGGCGAAGCGAAAGAGCGGATGTCTGGTACATCACGGTCCTGAGCGCGGTTCCGAAAACGACCGCGGGCCCCGCCGTCGAATCAGGC
>CBFGQV010000413.1:0-2772 GCA_965651045.1 uncultured bacterium | reverse complement strand
AGGGTGGGGTCGGGCCAGAACACCCCCCACCGGCGCGTCGGGTTCCGCTCGACGCGTCTCCCGGGTGGGTCTATGTTTCGCCTCGACGCACCCCATCACGCTTCGATCATCAGGGAGCCTTCTCCATGCACGACTTTTTGCGCGAGCTCGGCATCGACGACGACAATCCAGGCGGGTTCGATGGCGAGTGGCTCGGCTCGGGCGCGCGCCGCGACTCGATTTCGCCCACCGACGGTCGGCGTATCGCGTCGGTGCGCGAGGTCACACCCGACGAGTACGAGCGCATCGTGACCCGGGCTCACGAGGCCTTTCTCGAGTGGCGTAAGGTGCCGGCGCCCCGGCGGGGCGAGATCGTACGCCTGATCGGGGAGCGGCTCAGAAGCCTCAAGCCCCAGCTGGGGCGCCTGGTGTCGCTCGAGATGGGAAAGATCCTGGCCGAGGGTGAGGGCGAAGTGCAGGAGATGATCGACATCTGTGACTTCGCGGTCGGCCAGTCCAGGCAGCTGTACGGGCTCAGCATGCACTCCGAGCGGCCCGACCATCGCATGTTCGAGCAGTGGCACCCGCTCGGGCCCATCGGGGTCATCACCGCCTTCAACTTCCCCGTAGCCGTCTGGAGCTGGAACGCGGCGCTGGCCGCCGTGTGCGGCGACTCGGTGGTCTGGAAGCCGTCGGAGGAAGCCAACCTCTGCGCGGTGGCGGTCACGAAGATCGCGGCCGCCGTGTGCCGCGAGAACGGCATCGACCCGGCCAT
This sequence comes from uncultured bacterium, assembly GCA_965651045.1. Lineage (GTDB taxonomy): Bacteria > Gemmatimonadota > Gemmatimonadetes > Longimicrobiales > Gaopeijiaceae > Gaopeijia. Next base: position 2,018 of record CBFGQV010000413.1, on the reverse strand, counting down.
CTTCGCACTCGTGGCGGGCCCGGGCGCGGTGATCGGCGAGCGCATGGCCAACGACGCCCGCCTGCCGCTCGTCTCGTTCACCGGCAGCACCCGCACCGGGCGCCACGTCAGCGAGACCGTCGCGCGCCGGCTCGGGCGTACGATCCTGGAGCTCGGGGGCAACAACGCCATTATCGTGACCCCGAACGCGAACCTGGACCTCGTGCTGCCCGCGATCCTTTTCGGCGCGTGCGGCACCGCGGGGCAGCGCTGCACCTCGACACGCCGCATCATCGTACATCGAGCGATCCGCGACGAACTGGTGGAACGGCTCACCCGGGCGTACGCCGACGTCACGATCGGAGATCCCCTGGACGAGAACACGCTGGTGGGGCCGCTCATCAACCCGGGCGCCGTCGAGGCCATGCAGGCCGCGATCGCGCGGGTGCGGGAGCTCGGAGGCGAGGTCTTGTGCGGTGGCGAGCCGCTCGAGGGCGACCGCTGGGCGGGTGGCAACTTCGTGCGGCCCTGCATCGCACGGGTCGAGAACGATTTCGACATCGTGCAGCACGAGACCTTCGCACCGCTCCTCTACCTCATCGAGTACGGGAGCGAAGACGCCACGCCCCGCGAAGCGGTCGACGAAATCGCCGAGGCGGTGGCGATCCACAACGCCGTGCCGCAGGGTCTGTCGTCGGCGATCTTCACCGAGAACCTGAGAGAGGCCGAGTTCTTCCTCTCGCAACGCGGCAGCGACTGCGGCATCGCGAACGTCAACATCGGCACCAGCGGGGCCGAGATCGGCGGTGCCTTCGGGGGCGAGAAGGACACCGGCGGCGGGCGCGAGTCGGGCTCCGACGCGTGGAAGGCGTACATGCGACGCCAGACGAACACGGTGAACTGGTCCACGGATCTGCCGCTGGCGCAGGGCATCACATTCGGCTGATCGCCCCTGCAGAAAATCGTTGACCGCCGGGCGCGGGCCACCACATCATTGCCTGCTGCCCGACGGTCGTCGCCGGGCGGCGGTGTGGTACTCTCCCCCTGGAGGTGAAGCGATGACGCGCCGTCTCGTACCGCCCGTGATCCCCCTGACGCTGGCCCTGGCCCTCACCGCGTGCGGCGGCGACGAGCCACCCGCCGAGCAGCCGCCTGCCGCCGAGCCCGCCGCCGCGGCCCCCAGTCCTGACGAAGCCGCGATCGACGCGCTCCGGGCGAGCTGGGTCCAGCACTACAACCTGCACCACCCCGACATGGTGGCCGCGCTCTACCTCGATTCGGCCTTCGTGCTGAACGCCGACATGTCGGTCACCGAAGGGCGCGAGGCCATCGAGGTGGGCTTGACCGAAGACATGGCCCTGAACCCGACCGTGAACGTCGAGGGCGCGGAGACCATGGTCTTCGGCAACACCGCCGTGACAGTGGGCCGCTACGACGTGCAGGCGACCCCCGAAGGCGCCGAGCCGATGGCTTGGTCGGGTCATTACATGAACGTCCTGCAGCGCTCTGACGGCGAATGGAAGATCCAGGGACTGATCACGAACTTCGACGCCGTTCCGCCCGCAGAGTTCGAGTGGGGCGCGTGGTCCGATGAGATGCCACCGGAAGAAGGCACCCTGACGGAGCTCGTCCAGGGCTACGAGACCCATTGGAACCTGCAGCACCCCGACATGGTCGCCGACTTCTACACGACCGATGCCTGGGTCTCGTTCGCCAATCGGGCGCCGGTCGAAGGCCGTTCGGCGGTCGCCGCGGCTCTCCAGGAACGGGCGGCCGAGATGGCCACCGAGATCGACATCCATTCGGTGGGCACGATGGACCTCGGCGACGGATGGGCGATCGACGGAGGGTGGTACGAGCTCACGGCCGCCGAGGGTGGCGTGCTCGTGCAGCGTGGCATGTACATGAACCTCGTCCGACGCATGGACGACGGCAGCATGCAGGTGCAGTGGAGCGTCTCGAACGGTCAGCCGATGGGCGGCTGATCGTCCGGGGGATTCCCCGCTCGGGAATCCCCACCCTCGGAGGGCTCCGCGAGG
>CBFGQV010000412.1:0-2775 GCA_965651045.1 uncultured bacterium | reverse complement strand
AGCATTCGGTCGAACGGGTCGCGGTGGTGCCAGGGCAGCGTTTCGAAACGGCGCGCGTGTCGTAGTCGCACGGGAAGTTCTTCGAATCCGGAATCGGAGACTGCGTCTTCGACCCGGCGCGTCGTTTCCAGTCGGCCCAACGACACCTTGATCGCGATCTCCCACCCACTGACCGCGCTGACGTAGACCTGGTCCGCAGAGCGGATCGCCTCGACGATTCGGCCCGGGAGCCCAGCGCCCGAATCCCACCAGATCAGGGCATGGGTGTCGAGCAGCAATCTCATTCGTCACCATGGTGAAACCCACCTTCGACGTCCGGCGGCAGGGGGGCGTCGAAGTCCTTGCGCATCGACCACTGTCCGCGTCCCTTTCCCGGTTCCCGGCGAGGATGCACATCGCCGAGCGGCACGAGTCGGGCCTTCGGTTTCCCGGATTTCGAAATCACGATCTCCTCGCCGGCCGAGGCTCGATCGACGAGCGACGAGAGGTGCGTCTTGGCCTCGTAAAGCGCCACCGTTTCCCGAACGACCGGGTGCTTGGTATCGTTGTTCGGATCCATGATGAAAAGAAACAACGCCTGACCAATCTGGTCAAGCGGCTCTCTGGCCGCGAGGAGTGCCATGTCCCGAGCCTTCGTCAACGAAGACGCGAACGCGCCGCGCGGGCCGACCTACAGTCTTCCGGATCGCGACTCGGACTACTACGACGAGGCGGCAGCGCTGGCGCTGCTCGAGGGCGCGAACCAGGGGGATTCGCGGGGTGCCGAACGCGCGACCGGCTACCGCTGGGGAGAGCCGCGACTGGTACCCTACGTCGAGGCGGTGCTGGAGCGCGCCGAGGCCGAGGGGGATCTCCGCGCGGGGCAGCTCGCGCGTCGTTTCCTTCGCGAAGCGCGGCGGCTCGGCGAACCGTAGGCGGGCGGTGCGGGTAACGTGAGGGGGGGTGTGAGCGTAGAGGCTTCCAGTACCGTTGGCAGCCGCACCACGGAGGTCGCGATGACGATGCAAGGGAAGGCGGTCCGTCGGCTGGTGGCCTGCATCGCACTCACTGTGCTGGCCCCGGCGCCGGGGGCGGGGCAGCTCGCGTCGGTCGTACACGGCCGGCTGGAAGACGCGGTGACCACCCGCCCGATCGTGGGGGCACTGGTCCGGAGCGCCGACGGCCGCACGTCGGTCGAGACCGATTCGCTCGGGGCGTTCGTGATCGCCCTCGCGCCCGGCGAGCCCCTCGTGCTCGAGGTCGAGATGTTCGGCTACCGCACCGAGACCTTCGAGCTCGACGACGGGGCGACGGAGCGCATCTCGGTGCTTCGCCTCGAGCCCGAGGCCGTGGAGCTCGAAGGGCTGCACGTGCTCGCGGAGACGGCGCTCGAGGAGCTGCTCGGTGACATGAAGGGGCGTCGGGCGGCGTACGCGGGCGCGGTCTCGGTCATGGACCGAACGCGGCTCGAGCGGTTCGGCGACATGACGCTGTGGGACCTGATTCGAACCCGTGTGCCCTCGCTCTGGCCCTGCGACGAAGGGTGGAGCGGCCTCTGCGCGCGGGGCCGCGGCGGCACGATCGAGAACCCGAACCCGATCGCGCCCGTGCACGTGTGCATCGACGACCAGCGGTCCTGGGCGGCGATCGCGGACCTCGAAGACCTCACCGCCGAGGACGTCTCGGTGGTCGAGATCTACGGGCGCGGCCACGGCGGCATACGGGTCTACACGCCGCGCTTCATCGTTCTCTCGGCCCGCGACGGCCGTAACATCACGGCCCCGCTGGCCTCCGGCTGCTGATCAGCGGGTCCGGATCCGAATGCCCGAGCTGATGTGCCGGGCCTTCTCCGAGGTGAAGCGGGCGTTGATGTCGCCCCGGTCCATGAACTCGATCGTCGAAATCGCCGGCGAACTGATCTGACGGAGCGACTCGACCCAGCCGAACTGCACGTCATTGACGAACACGGCGATCAGTTCGCGGGGTGGCGTCGCGCTGAGCCAGTTCGGGCGCGTGCGGCGCACGATGTCGAAAGCGTTTCCGGCCTCGGCGCCCCGTACCTCTTCCAGAGAGATCGCCGTGCGTCCATAGCGGACGGGCTCGCCGTCACGGGAGCCCGACGAGGCACACGCGGCGACGGAGAGAACGAGAACGAGGGCGGCCGCGGTGAAGGTGGGCCTCGACATGCTGCCTCCAGAGCGTAGGTCGTCCGGGCGTCTTCACGATTCGGTCGCCCGTATCCATCTGTACGTTTCCCAGCGGCACGGCGTTACCGCTGCCACGGTCAGGGCGGGGGGATCAGCGTGCGGAACGCCTCGCGCTCATCGCCGCAAAGCTCACTCCGGCAGAGCGTGGCATACGCGATCAGCGTCGCGTCGGGCCGCCTGCGCAGGAATCCCCAGAGCTCGAACACCTTCGTCATCGGTGCCCAGATGGTCGCCGTGCCGCCCACCTCGTACCAGTACCACACCAGCACGAGCCCGTCCTCGCCTTCGCGGATCACGGCCTCGCGCACCCAGCGGTCCTGCCCGGCGATCCAGAGGGGACGGTCCAGCCCCAGCACGCGGCGCGGGGCGATGCGGCTCGTGCCGCCGGCGAGTTCGCGGCCCTGTTCCTGGCGGTCGTAGTGATAGACGAACTCGTGGGCGGTGACGCCGCCGGCCGACCAGCGCGCTTCGTGACGCTCGTCGGGTTCCGGAAAGTCGGGCGTCCACTCGAACCCGCGGTCGGCCCCGGTCGTGGCGTCGCGTACCCAGCCTTCGCCGGCCGCGAGCGCCGACTCGGCCTGAGCCGGCC
>CBFGQV010000411.1:0-2775 GCA_965651045.1 uncultured bacterium | reverse complement strand
CCGGCGCGAGCTCGGCCCCGGCCGAGGTTCGTGAGGGTCAGCCCGCCCAGGATGACCGCCGCGCCGGTGAGCTGAAGACCGGTCGGCCTCTCGCCGAGCACCACCCACGCGGCGGCCAGCGCCACGACGGGCACGAGGTTCGAGTAAACCGCCGTACGCGCGTTTCCGAGCCGCCTGATGCCCCGGTTCCAGAGCAGGTAGGCGATCGAGATGGCCAGCACCCCCGCGTAGACGACGGCGATCCAGACGCCCGCGTCGAGCGCCGAGAGCTCCGCCCGCGCCAGCCCGGGGATCCCCAGGACGACGAGGAACGGCGTGCCGACCCAGAGCGTCCATGCCGTCACGGGCATGGCGCCGTACCGGTGCACGAGAGGGCGGCTGCCGACGGTGTAGCCGGCCCAGACCGCGGCGGAGGCGGTCATGAGCAAGTCGCCCTTCAGGGTCGCGCTGCCGAACGAGACCGACGAGCCGCCGCCGACCAGGAGCGCGATGCCCAGGACCGTGCCCGCGACCCCGATCCAGACTTCGGCCGGGAGCCGCTCCTGGCCGGTCGCGGTCGAGAGCAGCGCGGTCCAGACCGGTGTGGTGCTGAGCAGCAGGCTGGCGTTTCCCGCCGAAGTTCCGGCGAGCCCGAAGATGAAGAACGACTGGTAGACGACGTTTCCGAGCAGGCCGAGTGCCGCCACCGCCACCAGGTGCCTGCGCTCCGGCAGTCGCATGCGCCCCGAGCCGGCCATGAGCGCGAAGAGCACCGCCGCCGCGAGAGGAAAGCGCAACGCATTGAAGGCCGTGGGGTCCAGCGCATCGAGCGCGCCCTTGATGACCGCGAAGTTGACTCCCCAGATCACCGCGAGCGTGAGAAGGCCGGCGTCGGGTCGTACGATGCCCTCTCGGGCGGAGTGCGTGGGGTCGGCCAGCGGGACGCGAGGGTTGCGGAAAGGTCGCGAACAGCGATATGATAGGAAGTCCGAATCCAAGCTACCACGATCCGAGCGTATGTCCACCACACCCGTGCTGCGCCTCGATGCGTTTCGGGGTCGGAAGAAGCAACGCGTCGAACGGACGCTCCTGCTGCTCACGCCGGACGAGGCGCGCCGCAGGCTCGGCGAACTCGTGGCCGAGGCGATGCGGGTGGCGTCGGCCGACCGCGGCGCGCTCGTCTGGATCGACGAATTCGGCCCGGTGGCCCCTCGCGCGCACGTGGTGCTCGACCTGCTCGCCGAACGGCCTCGCCGCGACTTCGACGTGCGCGTGCTTCACCGCGCGTGGGACTTCGGGGTGCCGGGCGCGGTCGACCTCGCCGAGCCGGGGCAGGGACCGAGGCCCGGATCGGGCGATGCGCGGAACACCTTCTGCGTGTGTCTCGGCAGCGACGGCCTACGCACCTGGTTCCTGGTCGTCGACTCCATGGCCGGCCGGCGCGCGCTGGGCACCGACGAGCGCGCCCGCATGCTGCACATCGCGGGGCAGTGCACGACGGTCGTCCTGAACCGCGAGATGCTTCAGGCGGCGCACGGTCCCCGGCGCACCAGCGGGTTCACGGGCTGGACGGTGCTGTCGGACATCGACCTCCTGGACGCCTCGGAAGATCGTATCAGCGAGCGCTTCCTGATCCTGCGGGTCGTGCGGACCCTGCTCGACGATGAGCTCGATCCGGAGCCCGCGCAGACCCGTGAGCGTGTTCGGCTCCTGCGTGAACAGCTCACCAGGAGCGAGGAGCTCCCCCACTGGGAGGCGGTTCTCCAGGCGGTCGAGGCGCGCGACCCGGCCGCGTTGGCGTCGGCGGTTCTCCGGGTCGGGCTCCGCGCCGAGGAGGTCGGCGAGTTCGAAGGCGCGATCGAGGCGTTCCGTTCGGGCTACTGGATCGCCGCCCTCGCCGCGGAAGAGGGCTCGGCGCTGGAGGGTGCGCGCTACCTGGGCCGCACGCTTCGGCGGGTCGGGCGCTGGGACGACTCGGAGTTCTTCTACGGGCACGCCGTGGAGCTCGCGCGGCAGTTCGGTGACGTCCGGGGCGAGGCGCTCGCCCTCGACGGCCTGGCCGCGACGATTCGCACGCGCGGGAACCTGCCGGGCGCGAGGCGCGTTCTCGACGACGCCCTGAAGGCGGCGGAACGTTCGGGTGACGCACACGCCGTGGGAAGCGTGCACCAGCATCTGATGACCGTGCACCACCTCGCCGGTTCGGGCGACCGGGCCATCGAACACGGATGGGCGTCGGTCGGTGCCTTCGAGAGCCCTCGCGACCGGCTGAGGGCCCTGGTGTCGCTCGCGGGCATTCTCCTGGATCTCGGCGAGGTGGAGCTCGCAGAGCTGGCCTACGGCATCGCGCTCGAGCGCCTCGAAGAGACCTACTACATGGCCTTCGCCGTCGAGGGGCACGCCCACTCGGCCGCACTGCTCGGTGACCGCGAGATCTACGAGCGCCGATACGCGCGTCTCACGGAGGAGCTGCGTCAGGCCGGAGGGGTGGACTTCCAGGTGCAGTCCGGCCTCTACCGGGGGCGCGCCTATCGCGCTCTCGGTGACGATGCCGAGGCGGAGCGCTGGTTTCGCGAGGCCCTCGCCATGGCCGAACATCTCGGACTCAACGCGTACGTCTTCGAGGCGGAGACCGCGCTGCAGGCGCTCGCCGACGGCCAGCCGGAGCCCGGAAAGGGGCCGTACGATTTCGACGGTTCGCTCCTGGCCGAAGTTCGGGGCGGCCTCGAGGGTCTGCGCCTCGAACTCGTCGGCGCCTGAACGCACGAACGCCGCGGGCACCCGAATGGGCGCCCG
>CBFGQV010000410.1:0-2782 GCA_965651045.1 uncultured bacterium | reverse complement strand
GAGGGCTGCGTTGACGGCGGCACACGTCGTCTTTGCAGCCTTGGTGATTCGCGGGGCCCGCGATGGCTGCAAAGACGGTCGGGCCGCCCGCCCCGCTCGGCGCTAGTCCTCGCGGAGCACGGTTACCGGATCGACCCTCGTCGCCCTGCGCGCCGGAATCCAGCAGGCCAGCAGCGCGACACCGGCGAGCACCATGGGCGCCAGCACGAAGGTCATGGGGTCGCGCGCGTCGACCTGGAAGAGCATCGACTCCATGAGCCCGGTGAGCGCGACCGACCCGACGGTGCCCAGCACGAGCCCGACGGCGGCGAGGCCGAGGCCCTGCCGGAGCACGAGCGCCTGCACGCGGCCACGCTCGGCGCCCAGCGCCATGCGAATGCCGAGTTCACGCGCGCGCTGCGCGACCGAGTAGGCCATGACGCCGTAGGTGCCCACGGCGGCCAGCGTGAGCGCCAGCACCGCGAAGACGCCCATCAGGAGCGTGAGGAAGCGCGGCCTCGCGGTCGATACGGCGAGGACCTGCTCCATGGTTCGGAGCCCCGAGAGCGGGAGCGACCCGTCGAGCTGTCCGACGACCTGGCGGGCCGGTGCCGCGAGGGCCTCGGGCGCCCCGGCGGTGCGCGCCACGACGTTCATGGTGCGGGGCGCGAATCCCAACGGCGAAACCTGCGGCAGGTGGACGTAGAGTTCGGTGCCGGCGGGCTCGTTGAGCCCGGCCTGCTTGACGTCGGCCACGACGCCCACGATCTCGAGCCAGGGAATCTCGTCGCCGCAGCAGGGCCGCAGTCGGCGCCCGATCGGATTCTCGCCCGGATAGAACAGCCGAGCGAGGGTCTCGTTCACGAGCACCACCGGCACCGCGTCGGGACCGTCGGAGGGCTGGAATCCCCGCCCCTGCACGATGGCGATCTCCATGGTCTCGAGGTAGTCGGTCGTGACGGTCTGATAGAAGTCGACGTTGTGCGGCGGGCCGTCGGGCGTCTGCTCGAGGCCCTCGAACTCGGTGTCGTTGGCGTTCAGATCACGCTGCGGCGGAAGGCCGCTCATCGCCGCGACCGAGGTCACGCCGGGCAACCCGGCGAGTTCGGTCGCGAGCCGCGCGTGGAACGCCTCGATGTCGCTTCCGTCCGGGTACGAGCCCGCCGGAAGCGCGAGCTGGAAGGTCAGCAGGTTCTCGGGGTCGAAGCCGGGATCGACCCGGTTGAGCTCCTGGAAGCTCCGGATCATCAGCCCGGACCCCATGGCCAGCACCAGCGCGAGCGCCACCTCCGAGACCACGAGCAACGATCGCAGTCGTGCGCGGCCGGCGTTCGCGGTCGAGCGCAGGCCGCCGTCCCGGAGACTGCCCCCGACCGCCGCGCCCGAGAGGTGACGAGCGGGAGCGAGCCCGAAGAAGACGCCGGTCAGCAAGGCGATCCCCATGGTGAACACGAGGACCGTGCCGTCGAGCGAGACCTCGTTGAGGCGCGGAATGTCGCCCGGCGTAAAGATGCGGAGCGCTTCGAGCGAGGCCCACGCGACGGCGAGTCCGACGAGTGCGCCGACCGCCGAAAGGAGCACGCCCTCGGCGAGGAACTGTCGCATGAGCCGACCGCGCCCTGCGCCCATCGCGACCCGCACGGCAACTTCCTTCTGGCGATCCTCGGCGCGGGCGAGCAGCAGGTTCGCGACATTGGCGCAGGCGATCAGGAGCACGAACCCGACCGCGCCGAGCAGCAGCATGAGCGCCTGACGCACGTCGCCCACGACCTCTTCGCGGAGCGAGGTGAGGTTCATCGGGTGCGTGTCGGCGCTCGGTACGTGCGTGCCGGGGTTGAGCTCGGCCCACCCCGCGACGAGATCGTCCAGCTCGGTGTGCGCGCGCTCGAGTGTGACCCCTGACGCGAGGCGGCCGACGACCCGGAGGAAATGACTGCCCCGGTTCTGGCGGTTCGCCGGGTCGAGGCGGGCCGGCATCCAGAGTTCGATGCCGGCATCCTCGACGTCGAAGCCCGGTGGCATGACGCCCACCACTGTCGTCGGCGTACCGTTCACGTCGATGCTGCGGCCGACGATATCACGCGCGCCACCGAACGTCTGGCGCCAAAGCCCGTTGCCGAGCACGACGACCGGGGGACCGCCCGGTACGTCTTCTTCGGCGGTGAAGGTGCGGCCCAGCTGCGGCTCGACGCCGAGCACCTCGAAGAGCGAAGCCGTCGCGATCGTCGACACCACCCGCTCCGGGCGGTCGCCACCGCCGACGTTCGACTGGGTCTGTCGGTACCCGCCGAGCGTCGCGAACGAACGGGCGCGCTCGCCGAGCTCGAAGTACTCCGGCGGCGAGATCCAGAACTCGTCGAAGCCCATCGTCGGGAACGCCGACGTCACCTGGACCAGCTCGTCCGGGTCCTCGTACGCGAGCGGCTGAAGCACCACGCCGTTCACGACGCTGAAGATCGCGGTGTTGGCGCCGATGCCGAGGCCAAGGGTGAGCGCCGTGATGGCCGCGAAGCCAGGGCGGCGCAACAGTCCGCGCACCGCGTACCGAAGTTCTCCCTTCCACCCTTCCATCGATCGCTCCTCGATTCGGAGTTCGTATGCGTCGGCCAAGGCTCCTGCCGCGAGGCTGATCCTGCGGTCCCAGGGGGCCGCGGCGTCGCGCGCCGCCAGCAGTTCCGCCTGCCACTCTTCGAGCCAACCGGCGCGGCGGTCGGCGGGCACGAGGCGGCCGACCATCCGCAGCCAGAGGCCCAGCGCCGCGCCGAGCGCGCCGCCGTCCGATCCGTCGCGCGCGTTCACGCCT